>CALMBE010000657.1 GCA_937860165.1 uncultured Planctomycetaceae bacterium | reverse complement strand
TGCTCGGCGATACCATGCCCACGCCGGAGTACCAGCGTGGGCATGGCACCCCAAATAACGCTTTGACAAAGCACTAGCACCGAAAACCCATTCGGGCATTCTGTCGCTGAAGGCGGAGCAGGGCCCACCAAAAGGAGAAACTTATTTACTTTTTACTTTGCTTTGAGTGGGTTACCAGTCACAATGGACCCGATACGTCTCGTTAACACTTTGGGAGAGATTGATGGCTCGCAAACGATCTGGATCTTGGCTGAAAAATCACGATACTCATGCTCGCTCACTGCGGTTTGAATCGCTGGAAGACCGTCGGCTGCTGGCGGCTGTGACTGTCGGTAACAACTCCGACTTGGTCAATGGGAACACGGGTTCCATCTCGGCCTTGATTGGCAACAACGGCGGTGATGGGATTTCGCTCCGCGAAGCGATTCTCGCTGCCAACGCAACTTCCGGGGCCGACTTCGATCGACTTCGCCCCGGCACTCAGCGGGCAGTCAATCACCTTGGGGGGCACGGAGCTTGTAATTACCCAGGCACTGACAATCGATGCTAGACCGCTCGCTGGGAACGTGACGGTCAACGCCAATCAACTCTCGCGGATATTCAACATCACCGCGACCGCAGGGAACTTCGAGTTAGGGGGCCTTACGCTCACGGGCGGCAGGACGACCGGCAATAACGCGAGCTCCGCAGACACGACGTTTAGCGGTGGAGCGATCCGCTCGCTCATCTCGAACACCAACGGTAGTCTCACCCTCGATCAGAGTACCATCAGTGGAAACAGCACCACGGGAAGCTTTGCCGCCGGCGGCGGGATTTGGGCCATCGGCTCCGTATTGTTTAATCAGAGTACAGTTAGTGGCAACAGCACCGCGGGGAATACAGCGCGCGGAGGTGGAATCTTTTCCCAAGGAACCGTGGAACTTAATGAAAGTAATGTCCATGGAAACCAGACAACAGGAACGTCCTCCCAGGGGGGTGGGATTCGGGCCTTGGACTCGGTGTCGCTCAATAAGAGCACTGTCAGTGGCAACAGCACCTTTGGGGAGGGTGCCCCCGGAGGTGGGATTGTTTCCCTTGGCGAGGTGTCTCTATTTACGAGTACTGTCAGCGGAAACCGCACAGTAGGTGGGAGTAACTCCGATGGCGGGGGGATTTTTTCGCAAGGCACCGTGTCGATCACACAGAGCACCGTCACCAACAACCGCGCGGAGCACAGCAGTTCGAGAGGGGGAGGTATTTTTCAATCCGGGGTTAATACCCCTACTACGATTAATGGATCCATCGTGGCCGGTAATACGGCGGCAGGGGGAGCGAATGACCAGGGAAAAACCCAAATCGGCGCGATCACGGTCAACTATAGCTTGATCGGCACGGGGATCACACCTACCTCCGGTGGGAACAACGTGGTGAACAACAACCCGCAGCTTGCCCCGTTGCTTCCCAATGGTGGACCAACCCGGACTCATGCCTTGCGTTCCGGCAGCCCGGCCTTGGATGTCGGCGATCCGAGCATCGTGTTCAGTCCTGGCGGGTTCGACCAACGGGGGACGGGGTTTGCGCGAGTGCAGAATGGACGGATAGATATCGGGGCTTTCGAGGCCCAACCCTTTACCACTCCCACTGCCGACTTTGACGCCGATGGCGATATCGACGGACGTGACTTCCTGGCCTGGCAGCGCGGTTTTGGGACCCCGAACGCCACACGCGGCGAGGGCAATTCGGATAATGATTCCGATGTCGATGCTGTCGATCTCACCCAATGGCAGAATACCTATGGCACGGTGCCGCTCAGTGCCGCGATAACCGATGGCGGCGACTCCGCGGCGGCCTACCAAGACGCGGTCGATGCCGCCATGGCCATGGGGCTCTTACGAATACCCGTCGAAGAAGTCGATGATTCGGCAGGGAGCAACACTGGCATCGGGGCTGAACCTATTACTGAGAGCGCATTTGCTGGCGACAACCTCCAAACTAGCGCGGGGAAACGCCAAGCAGCCGACCTCCGAATCACAAATTCTCGCCCAAGCAGTGTGCCAGCAATCGATTGGCTCTCGGATGACCTGCTAGAAAAAGTGTTCAGCTAAATCGGCATGAAACATGTGACATGAAGTTGCCTGGCTAGGACTTGTCGAGCCGCAAGGACATTGTCGCATCTTAGCCATTTCGTTGTTCAAGCCAAGCGGCATCGGCCAAATCTTTTGGCCGACCCGAAGCATATTTATTCACGAGAAGTTCTTGGGGGCCAATCACTGTAATCTTGATACCGTCGAGGTGAATTTCTAGCCGATTCTTCCAGGCAACTTCGAACAATACCCCATCAATGGCTGTCAAAATGTCGATCCGACAGGGAGCCACTCCGATTTGATAGACTACATCGGGATCGCAGAAATCTTCTTGTTTCACATTCGCCCGAGGGGCACGAAACAGTCCTAATGCACTCCAAACTCGCTGGGCGTTTTCTGAAGTAGGCCTAACCCAGATATCGATGTCACCCGTTGCGCGCGGGTTCCCATAGACAGCTAGGGCATACGCGCCCACCACCAAATATTCAACGTTTGCGTCGTTCAACGCATTCAACATGTCGCTGTAATCTTTGGTGAGCAAGGTCTACACCCTTCATCGCCCATGCACTGACTGTCAACGGCCAAACCAGTGCCATTCGCTCGGCACTCGAAAGTTGCTGGAGATCATTTTCCTGACCTTGTTCGGTGAGTGTCGACTTCCGAACAGCAATCTCTCGTAAGGGTTCCATGCCTTCATCCTACCACATCTGCGAATGCACTCAAACCAGCGTCTTCAGGGATTTCATCCCCAGCGGTTCGCGGCTGGCGAAGGGTTCGCCGAAGGGGCGGTCGATCGATTTGCCCCAGTAGGCCGCTTCGTCACGGAGTTGATCAAGAAACGTGGGCGACTCGGTCGAACGCCCGGTAATAAACTGACTTTCGTAACACCGGATCGCGGCGAGCTTTTTTTCCCAGTGCGCCGAAATGTCCAATACAAAGGCAGGTTGTGGGGCCAGCTTCAAGTGGACGCAGAAGTAATTGTAAATCCGCTCCGGATGATGCGGTTCACCGGGCAGGTCGGTCTTGGAAAGTTTGGCCCAAAATCGGGCTGCTTCGACCAGTTCCGTTGCCGCCAGATGGTCGGGATGGGCATCGATCCAATAGGGGGCAAACAGCCAGCGTGGTCGTTGCTGGCGGAACACGGCTGCGAGCCTGGCACGATTTTCGAGTGTTGGTTCGAGACTGCGATTGGGAAGTCCCAGATTTTCTCGCCAAGGAATGCCCAGAATTTCTGTTGCGGCAGCAGTTTCGCGGGCGCGAATTTCTGGCGACCCGTGGGGTGTGGGTTCGCCACTGGTGAGGTCCAAGACACCCACGCGCAATCCCTCGTCGAGGAATTGTGCGATGGCTCCCCCCATGCCGAGTTCCGCGTCGTCGGGATGGGGTGCAATGACCAAGATATCGAGCATGGAGGGACCTACGGGTTGGCGATGAAACTCATGTGGAGCTCGCAGTGGCGCAAGTGCAAGAGATTCCATTCGTCGCGTGTCAATGTTTCCAGAACTGGATGAGGGTGGACTTTCGTGGCTGCATGAAAGCGGCCCACCGCACTGTGGATGTGCTCCTGTGCTGCGGTTAGTTCTTGCTCTCCCGGGACAAGTACCGCGGCAGCCCGAGGAGGCAGTTTGAAACCGGCCGACATCGGTTTGTGCAGGAATCGCTGCTTAAAGAATTTGCCGACAACTCGCATCGGCCAAGGTGCCATGATTCCAAAGCCATCGACCGACTTATCAATCGTGGTCGCCAGGTGTTCAAAGATTTGCGCCATCGACCAATTGCCGGTAGTCGGCGCATTGGACCTCGCCAGTCGATCCACATCGCCGAGCATCTGCTCGAGTGAAACGTAGTGTACCTCGCGTCGGGGGCACTGTTTGGTGTTTTTCATGTTCCTTTGCGATTCGTCTCGCCCATCTAGAATACTCTGTTACTCACGAGAATTGGAACTTGAATCCCCTTGTCTCATGGAAGGGAAATGGGTTCCAATGGCACCTGCATTCTACCAAGAAAACCGACGATTCTAAAGTCACCCCGTGATACCGGAATTTCATCGTTATGGGCCCATCAACAGAAATCTTCACAAAAGTCTGTTCGCACGCGCACCAGGCGGCAATTCTCACCAGTATTCAATATCTGCTGGAATGGGATGAAAGGACCAAGATGCCCTCCGCCGGGGGAGCCTATCGGGCAGAACAAGCGGCGTACGTCGCCGGGTTAGTTCACCAGAAACAAACGGATCCTGCTTTGGGTTCGTGGCTTGGAGAGCTCGCTGCAAGTCCTCTGGCCACGGACCCCACCAGCGATACGGGGGCCGTGATTCGGCATCTCCAGCACAACTACGACAAGAAAACCCGGCTGCCACAGAAGTTGGTCGAGGAACTCACCCGCACGGCGGTCCAAGGCCAACAGGTTTGGGCGGCGGCCCGCAAGGCCGACGATTTTTCCAGCTTTCAACCCTTGCTGGAAAAAATGGTGGGGCTCAAGCAGCAAGAAGCGGCGGCACTGGGTTACGAAAATGATCCCTACGATGCGCTTCTCGATGATTACGAACCTGGGGAATCGACCCCGCGGATCGCAAAAGTTTTGGCCGATTTACGCGATGCCCTCGTACCCTTGGTGCAGGCCATCGGCGAAAGCCCGCGACGACCCGACGTTGGCTTACTTGCGCGCGAGTTCCCAAAGTCTGCTCAGGAAGCCTTTGGCAAGCAAGCCGCCCAGGCCATCGGCTTCGATTTCACGGCGGGTCGGCTCGACGTCACCGATCATCACCGCCGGAAACGTCAGGATCTCGCGATTGGGCGGCGTGCCGGAAGCGGCGATGCTCGGCCCGGCAACGCACCCTGCAATGTCGCAGAAATACAGGCTCAGGCTCGCTCCCGGAGTGCAGGTTGGGCTCGCCACCTGGCAGTTGGCGAAATCAAATTCGCCAGCCGGGAGGTTGACCGAACTGGCGAAGG
>CALMBE010000656.1 GCA_937860165.1 uncultured Planctomycetaceae bacterium | reverse complement strand
GATTTTCCGCCCGCCCTGCAATCACCCGCACCTTGATACCAAATTTTTCGGCAACCGCCGCATCATCAGTCAGGTTGAAGCGGAGACCATTCCTCTACGGATCCAGGCGGAGCACCACCCTCAATTCGTGAATGCGGTTGGAATCCAGGCATTTCCCACGACTGTCTTTTTTTCCCCTGATGGAAAAGTGCTGGCGGGCTCTACGGGATTTGCCCCAGCAACAAAAATTGTGGGGATGCTCGATTCTGTGAATGCACCTCGCCAAGCTCATCCATAATAATGGCGTAGTATGTCTCTAGATCGAACTGGGGCCCTGTTTTCTACTCCAGGAGAGTAGACAGATCCTGTCTTGGGGCCTTAGTCTGGCCTGGGAAGCCCCACCAGAGAAAGATTGCTCCCAAGATCAAGATGGGAGTGATCGGCACATCTACTGAGGTGATGATTACGAAGCCACAGCGATTCCAAAAGTACTGTTGGTGGAATTCGCTCACAGTGGGCCACCAACTAATTCGCTGATGAACAGCGACTACCACAACAAGAATGGCCCCGACTGCAAGTAGCACCTTCCCCATCTGAAAGCGAAGGTCACTCGGCCGGGGAGCAGACCGAGTGACCATCTCGACAAGCGGCCCAAGTACGAGCAGCCAAGCAGCGTGGCAACTTACCAGTGCCTGGAGCGGTGGACCGCAGCCCCAGACTCCACATACCGCATGACCCCAGCTACCTGGCAAATTGGCTATCGATAGAACTGCTAGAAGCGCAGCTGCCCAAGAAAAGACCATCAGACCGTTGCGGAACGATAACAAAGGACTCATCACATTTCATTCCGATGTTTTCACGCCCTGTTGGGACACTCAAAGACAGTCACCGCACATGAGATCAAACGATCCGTTGCTTCTCAAGGAGTTCCGGCCCCGCGCAAGGTGCAATTGCCTTTGAGAGGAAATATCAAGCTTGCGTGCCATGTGCGATAGAATCTAAGAATAAGCCCCTCTCCCCCTGGGGAAAGGGAAGAGGGTCGCAAGAAATCCGATACTAGAGAATTCGACGTCTCTCGTTTCTCTTCTTGCGAGAACCAGCCTGAGCCTGTTCGTCAGTCAAGTTGAAATCGGTCATAACAGCATGAGCAAGGACGATTTCTTCTTTCTCCTCGTCGTCTTTTTTCTTGCCCGATTCCGCGAGACTGTGTGACGTTTGTGGACTGTCTGAAATGCTGCCCAGCACAATCACTGAAAGGGCCATGAGAGTCATCACCAACCATCGAGTTTTCATAATCATTTCCTGACACATCTAGGGGACACGAAGTACACCAAGCCCATAATGAGCTTCCTTCCGATACATCATTCTAACGTGTTGTCCACCTCGCCCTCCGTAATATCGGCTACACTTCTCTTTTTTCAATTCTTTCGAGCCGTTGTGTCACCGAACTTACTTAGCTGCTTCAAGACAGCGAGTATGCTAAATCGCTGGCAATCCTGACTTTCACCGTTATCAGCACCACTATGTGGGGGCAACGCCATGTCTTCTGAAAAGTCTCCTCCAACGGAATTGCCAAACGCCTGTGAGTCAGAGCTTTCGCAGCAACTCGACCCACAACGGCCGCAGTTCTCTTGGAAGCGAATTTGTATTGCCGTTTCAATGGCAATGCTTATTCTCGTACCTTGGATGGTCGTAACGGAACTGGGCAAAGATACGCTCCGTGCCTCTATCTGCAACGGTCAAGGAATTACACCTGCTCAGTATCGCTTCTCCGGAAAGTCGGATGCGTTCGACTTAACGAACTCATTGATTCCCCGTGAACAGATCTTGTCCGGAGGTCCACCGAAAGACGGTATCCCTGCACTGTCCAATCCGAAGTTTGTTTCAGCCCAAGAGGTGAAGTACTTAGTTGGGTCGGACCGCGTGTTGGGAGTGGAAGTTGCAGAAACTGCCCGAGCCTATCCGCTAAAGATTCTCAATTACCATGAAATCGTCAACGACCACATCAAGGATATTGCGTTCGCAGTGACCTACTGTCCGCTGTGCGACTCGGCAGCGGTGTTTGATCGCAGGACCTCCTTGGGAGTAAGAGAGTTTGGAGTTTCTGGTTTGCTCTACAATAGCAACGTGCTCATGTACGACAGGTCGCCCTCCTCGGAGAGCCTGTGGTCACAGATCCTTTCGCTAGGCGTCACGGGAAAGAGTAAATCGGAGCCCTTGCAGGCGTTACCTGTTGAACTCACTACTTGGAAGCGATGGCAAGACGCACATCCGCAAACCAAAGTACTATCGGCTTCCACAGGTCACAACCGAGATTACTCGATGAACCCCTACGACACCTATTTTTCCCATCCGAATCTGATGTTCCCAGCTCGCCCCATCAGCAACTTGCTGCCTGTGAAAGAACGTGTCTTAGGTGTGTGGGTAGGAAAGACCTTCAAGGCTTATCCGGAATCATGGTTTCGCTCTCGCGATGGAGTTATCGAGGACACGCTCCAGGGAAAAATGGTTAAAGTGGAGTTTGACGCAGAAACGCAGAC
>CALMBE010000655.1 GCA_937860165.1 uncultured Planctomycetaceae bacterium | reverse complement strand
GGATATCGGGGACGCTTGGGAATTTTTGAGCTAATGGTCATGAACTCCAAAGTGCGCGAGCTGGCATTTCAAGGGGCTTCGACCGCTGAAATTCGCAAGGCGGCCATCAAAACCGGCATGACCACTCTCTATGAGGATGGAATCCGGAAGGTTTGCACGGGAATTACTTCGTTGGAAGAAGTCTTTCGGGTCGCCAAAAAGGTTGAAATGTAGCGGATTTTGTCCGCTAGCTGATAGAATGGAGGTTCAGGGCAGCGGTCGCTTGTCAGAGGCTGGTTGGCATCGCATCCCTCAAGTGAACAGGGAAATATGGGCACGATACTTATCGACAAACTGCTCTCGGCCCAAGTCAAACAAGGGGCGAGTGACTTGCACATCACGGTGGGGCAACCCCCTGTGTTGCGGCTGCATGGGCACATGCAGAAACTCAAAACCAAGGTGCTCGAACCTGCCGACACGATCGGTCTGATGAAAAGCATCACTCCCGACCGCTGCCAACAAGAATTCCAAGAGACGGGCAGCGCTGACTTTGGCTTCGCCTTTGGTGATCAAGCTCGATTCCGGGTGTCGATTTTCCGACAGCGCGGTAACGTGGCCATGGTGTTGCGGCAGATTCCAATCCACCTGATGAGCATGGATCAACTCAAGATCCCGCTGGTGTTCAAGGACATGATCATGCGCCCGCGCGGATTGGTGTTGGTGACGGGGCCCACGGGTTCGGGCAAGTCAACCTCACTGGCGGCGATGATCGACTACATCAATTCGACGGTGGACCACCATATTATCACCATCGAAGACCCCATCGAGTTCTATCACAATCACCGCAAGTCGACGATCAACCAGCGCGAAGTCGGAGTGGACGTTACTTCGTTTGCCGAGGCCATTCGCCGAGCCTTGCGACAAGACCCCGACGTGATTCTCGTCGGCGAAATGCGCGATCTCGAAACAATCGAAGCCGCGATCACGGCGGCAGAAACCGGGCACGTTGTCTTTGCCACGCTGCACACCAGTAGTGCTGCCGGCACGATCAACCGTATTATCGACGTTTTCCCCACGAATCAGCAGGATCAAATCAGAACCCAGCTCGCGACTTCGATCATCGGCATTCTGGCCCAGCAGTTGGTCCCCAAGATCGGCGGGGGTCGCGTGGCAGCGTTTGAAACCTTGGTCGTGACCCCTGGTATTGCCAACCTGATCCGTGAGAACAAGATCTTCCGCATCACTTCTTCGATTCAAACCGGATCGAAATACGGGATGCAACTCCTGGACGACCACCTCTTCGAGCACTGGAAGAATGAAATCGTGACCAAAGAAGATGTCCTTGCCAAAGCGAACTTGCCGGATGATCTGGCCCGCCGCATTGCTTCCGCCGAACGCGGAGTCTTCGACGAACCACCCCCAGCGGCTGAATAGAAAAGGACAGTTTAGTACACCCGTTCATCGATTGTCTTTCTCGCGAAGACGGGAACCCAGAACTTATCACAAACTAGATTCCCGCCTACGCGGGAATGACAGATTATTCCCCCAGTCCCCAGATCCAAACCCCTAGCCCCCAAACCCCTTCTCATGGCTTTACGTCGCATCGGACAAATCCTGGTCGATCTCGGATACATCTCCGACGAACAGCTCGAGCTGTTGGTCGAGGAGCAGGAACAACGTCCTGGCCAGTTATTGGGCCAAGTGGCGATGGACATGGGATTGGTCAACGACGACCAATTGGCCCAGGCCCTGGGCGAGCAACTCTCGATGCGGACGATCGCGCTGGGGGATTTGACGATCACTCCCGAGACGCTCTCCAAAGTAACCGAGCCGATGGCTCAGATGTATCGGATTGTCCCGATCGAATTCGACGGGGATACGCTGACCATTGCCATGTGCGACCCCCAGAACCTAAGTGTCCAGGACGAATTGCGGACCTTCCTGGGTTTCACGATCCGGGTGGTGGTGGCCACCGAGCCGGCAGTGCTCGCGGCCCTGGATCGCTATTACGGCGAAAATACCGAAAGCGTCGAGAGCATCGTCGCCGATCTGGAAACCGACAAAGCGCTCGCCGCCGCAGTGGCTGCTGCCGAGGGAAACAGCGTCGACCTGGCCAGCGTCGAGGCGATGGCCGACAGTGCCCCGGTGCGAAAACTCTTGAACATGGTGCTGCTGTTGGCGATCAAAGACCATGCCAGCGATTTGCATTTCGAGCCCTTCGAGGACGAATTCCGGATTCGCATCAAGGCCGACGGGGTGCTGTACGAAATGGTTCCGCCTCCCCGGCACTTGGCTTTCGCGATCACCACGCGCATCAAAGTGATGGCCAATCTCGACATCGCCGAGCGCCGGTTGCCCCAAGATGGTCGGATCGAGCTCACGGTCGGTGGTCACCCGGTCGATCTGCGGGTGAGCGTGCTGCCGACGATGTTCGGCGAGAGCGTCGTCATGCGGGTGCTCGACCGGTCGGTGGTTTCGCTCGACCTGAACAAAGTCGGCATGACTGGCGATCTCGTGGCCGAATTCCGCGTTGCCATCCATAAGCCCAATGGCATTGTCCTGGTGACTGGCCCGACGGGTTCCGGAAAAACGACGACCTTGTATTCTGCCCTGAACGAGCTTAATGTCATCGAAGACAAGCTCATCACGACCGAAGACCCCGTCGAATACGACATGGAAGGGATTATCCAGGTACCGATCGACGCCGCGATTGGAAACACTTTTGCCCAGTGCCTGCGATCGATCCTGCGGCAAGATCCCGACAAGATCCTGGTCGGCGAGATTCGGGACCTAGAAACCGCCGAAATCGCGGTCCAGGCGTCACTCACCGGCCACATGGTGTTTAGCACGCTCCATACCAACGACGCCCCCAGCACGATCACCCGCCTGAAGGACATGGGGGTTCCCACCTTCCTGATTACCGCCACGGTCGAGGCGATTTTGGCCCAGCGGCTGGTTCGGCGGATTTGCGTCAAATGCCGCGAGGAGTATGTCCCGAACAAGGAAGTTCTCGACGATTTGGAGCTTACAGCCGAACATTTGCGGGGAAAGAAATTTTATCGTGGCTCTGGCTGCGAAAATTGTAACAATACTGGATATAAGGGCCGCGTCGGGTTGTTCGAGTTGATGGTCATGAATAACGAGCTCCGCGAGCTGATCATGAAAAACTCCTCGACCGACGAGATCCGTCTAGCAGCCCAGAAGGGTGGCATGCTCACCCTCCGGGATGCCGGTATGAAATTTGCCTTTGAAGGGCTGACCACCGCCGAAGAGGTGGTCCGCGAAACAATTATCGAGGGATAGAATTGTCCGTCGTCCGTGGTCAGTTGTCAGTGGCCTAATCCATAAGTAGAGGCTCCGACAACTTTCCACGGACCACGGACCACTGACAACTCACTCTGGTTCTCCCATGCCTACTTTTCAATTCGAAGCGATGGATTCGACCGGTGCCGAGATCAAGGATGTGATCGAAGCCCCGACCGAAGAAGATGCCCAAGCCACGATTCGGCAAATGGGTTACTTCGTCACCAAGATCTCGGTCAAGAAGGCCCGCAAGAAATCCGAAACTGGCCCGGGCCGAAAGAAACGCGGCTTTGTGTTCGGCGGCGTTAAATCCAAGGACCTCACCGCCTTCACCCGCCAACTCTCCATTCTCCAAGATGCGGGCCTGCCGATCTTGCGCTCGCTGCGGATTCTCGGCGAACAATCCAAGCCGGGGCGACTCAAATACTCGCTGGAAGATACCTGCGAAGCTATCGAAGCGGGCGATACGCTCTCCGAAGCGATGGCTAAGGCCCCCAAGGCGTTTGACCGATTGTATGTAAACATGATCAAGGCGGGCGAGGCGGGTGGTGCCCTCGAAACGATCCTCCAGCGCTTGGCCGACTTCAAGGAACGGGCTGAATCCCTCAAGCGCAAAGTCAAAGGGGCGATGATCTACCCGGTGGTCGTCGTGACGGTGGCCGTCGGTATTTTGACGTTCATCATGATCAAGATCGTACCGAGTTTTCAGGCGATTTTCGACGACTTCGAGCTCGAATTGCCGTTGATGACCGTCTACTTGATCGCCTTTTCCAATTGGTGCGTGAACTTTTGGTACCTCATCCCCGGCGTGCCGGTGGCGATTTGGCTCACGATCAAACTCATCCGCAAATTCAAAGCGGGACGCATGGGTTGGGACCAGTTCGTGATCAAGGTCCCAATCTTCGGCAACTTGATCGAGAAGAACATCATGGCCCGCACCTCGCGGACCCTGGGAACGCTGATTTCCTCCGGCGTGCCGATTCTCGAAGCCCTCAACATTACCCGCGAGACTACCGGCAACGCGGTCTTCGAGCGACTTTTTGGCAAGGTGAGCGAACGGATCCGCGAAGGGGATGCCATCGCACAGCCCATGAAGGAATACTCGAAACTCAGTTTTCACCCCGTGGCCGCGTTCTTTTGGTTTTGCTTCATCGGCGGTCCTGTGGGAATTCTCATTTACATGATGAAATATCGGCAGCGGATCGTCGACGACATTGTGGTCAACATGGTCGACGTCGGCGAAGAAACCGGCGAGCTCGACACGATGCTCTACAAGGTTGCCGACACTTACGACGACGAAGTCGCGGTGCTCACCGATGGCCTTACGAAGTTGATGGAACCGTTGCTGATCTTGTTCCTAGGTGGTGCCGTGGGTTTCATCGTGATCGCGCTGTTTATTCCGCTAGTGGAATTGATTAACGGCTTGACAGGGTAGTGGAGAGTCGAGAGCGGAGAGTCGAGAGCCAGAAAAGCTAATAGCCACAGAATACGAAGTCTGGCTCTAGACCCTTGACACTAGACTCTCGACTAATCCCCTGCTCCATTCCGCTACAATTAACTGCATCGACAGCACGTCGAACTTGTCGGGGGTGATGACAAAAACCCCCAGGATGAGGGGGTGAAGTTCGCATTCTGAGACGCTTTGCCGGTTTCAGGGTGAATTCCCCGGAAAATATCGGGAAAAATTAGCCACGGGCCAGATGCGCACGTGATTTGCACGGAGTTTTAGCTAGCAGGAGAAAGAATATGAAAAGGGAAAAAGAAAAGGCGCTTGGCGCTAGTTGCCAGGCGCTGGTTGAAATTCGAGATCAAAACGGTCGCACTCGGTTCCTTGCGCCTATCGCCTCCCCCGACTTACGTCTGGGGGCTCGCCAAGACTTCCGAACTAGCGCCCAGCGCCTAGCACCTAGCGCCTTTACGCTCACCGAGCTCCTGGTCGTCATCACGATCATCGCCATCCTGGCGAGTCTCATCACCGCCGGGGCGATGAACGCCCTGAACGCCGCGAAACGGGCCGCCATCACGACCGAGATCGGCCAGCTTAGTCAGGCACTCGAGGAGTTTAAGTTGAAGTATGGTGCGTATCCGCCGAATGTTTTTCCGAATTCTTCGAGTCTACTTGGGTTAACAAATGTAGAGAAGAAACTGAATGCTAACAATGTGGTTCGCTTTCTAAGGAAATCTCATAATCGTTCCACTGAGCTATTTACAAATCTTGGCACAAACCCTCCAAGTAGAAATGACAAAGACCAGAGCAATATTACAGACCCTGGCGTGGATAACGTATTTCCAATTTACGATGTCGGATTAAGACCTTCGGAAGCTTTGGTTTTGTGGTTAATGGGATTCAG
>CALMBE010000654.1 GCA_937860165.1 uncultured Planctomycetaceae bacterium | reverse complement strand
GCCGGAGTACCAGCGTGAGCATGGCACCCCAAAGTGAAAAAGTGATCGGCCCTGGTGAGCGAGGCAGGGTTCTGTTCTGGTTCGAGCCTACAGTGGGCTTACGCCCACCGCTCGCCTGAACAACGACCAACGCCCGCCAAACAAAAAAAACCGGTTCGATCCATGAAGGACCGAACCGGTTCGTTAGTTAGGATGATCGTTCGGATTAACCTCGGAGCAGAGCCAACACGTTCTGCGGATTCGAGTTGGCAATCTGGAGCACAGTCGTGCCAGACTGCACCAGAATCTGAGCCCGGGTCAGAGCGGCGGATTCGGCAGCGAAGTCTGCGTCGCGAATCGAGCTCTCGGCGTCGGACAGGTTAATCAACGTGTCATTAAGGGCGTTCTTGTTGGTTTCCAAGGTCGTCCGTTGGAACGCACCCAATCGACCGCGGAGAGAGGTGATCTGATTGATCGCTTCTTCCACAATGCGGGCGGCTGAAGTGGAATCGTTGGTCAACGAGGCCGAGTTGCCGTTGGCAAGCTGATAGAGCTTACCAGCAACACCACCCAAGCGGGCAGTATTCACGCTGGTGATACCCAGCCGAGCTTGCTGATTGCTGACCACGTCGGGACCGAGTTGGAACAACGCTCCACCACCGCTGATCGTGAAGCTTGCAACGCCTTCAAAATCGGCTTCAATCGAGGCTGTGATGTCGAGGGTCGCGGTATTGATTTCGAGCAAGTTTCCTGTACCGTTGGCCACAACACCATTGACGGTGGCCGCGATGTCGGTGCCTTCGTCACGCTTGTCAGCGACGTTGGCAAAGATTGTGGAAGCCGCACCTTCGCTGATGACTTTCAAATCCACGATTGCGGTCGAACCGTATTCCGTCGATTTGAGTTGCAGCGTGGTACCGGCAGCCACGGCTTCGACACCCGTCGCGTCTTTTACGAGGTTGATACCACTAACAAGCTGGCTCAGACTGGTTCCTGTGCCGAAGCTCAGCACTTCAGAGCCGTTGAGGCCAGCCAACTCAATCACCACAGAAGCGGCGAGACCACCCGCTGCCGCACCATTGGCGGTGTTTCCAACGGTCGGAACCGTTTGCGTGGTGGAATCGTAGGCCCCCGAACCAGCCGTCGCGGTCACCGTAGCACTATAGCCGGTGAGGGCATCGATGGCGTTGGCAATATCGTCAATGTCGATGTCGGTAGCTGCCGAGTTGAGGGTCACGGTCAGATTGCCGTTGCCGTCATCGACTACACCGACATTTGTGCCAGTGGTAAAACCAGAACCGGCTTCGACAACCGTCACCGTCTTAGCGTTTCCGGAAGTGCCTACCGTGGCGGCTTCAATTGTAATCACGTCGTCGCCAAACACTGGGGCCGTGTAGCCGGTGATGGAGTTGACACCCGCCGGAGAAGCGGTCACCACTCGAGTGCCGACTGAGAGAGGGGCAATGTCCGTGGCTACAATATCGACCTCGGCAATCGTCTCGATCTGCGACAAGATGTTATTAAGCGTCGAACCAGCCGCGGAGGTAATGGTGTAGGTTCCGTTGGAGCCACTCACATTATTCGCGCCCGTCACGAAGGTCAAATTGAGGTTGCTGCCTGCGGTCGTCGCCAGCGAACTAATGTCAATCGAGTTCGTCGCGGTCTGTTGGGCAGTACCGTTCGTCAGGCTAAGCACCGCTGGAGGTGCGTCAGCAGTGTTGTTGTAGGACGCTGTGCTGGAAGTCGTCGCGTTGACTTCGGTAATCGCATTGACATACCCGGCAATCGCCGAGATCGTCGCATTGGTACCGATCGCAACTGAATATCCCGCACCGGCAGAACCGGATATCGTACCCGCCGTACCACCTTCGGTCAGCGTGATGCTGACGTTGCCGGAAGTTCCAGCGGTGGCACCGGTGACGGCAATGGTCTCGGTCGAGGCAGCACGACCACCGGTAGCAATATTCGAGATTGTGCCAGCGTCGGCGGCAACCAAGGCGGTGGTACCAAGGGCAGTTGCAGTGAAATTTACACCGCCAGCAGAAGCCGTGATCGCAGTTGCGATTTCGTCTTCCGAAACGAGCCCCGAGGTGAGGTCGGCGACTACCGTAAGGGTGTTTGCACCCGCATTGTAAGTGACCGAGTCAACACCACCGACAGTGCCGGCACCGTCGGTGATAATCAAGTCGATACCGCCGTTGGTACCACCAAGGGCACCGTCTGCAGCTCCGCCATTCAGAGCGGTGAGCGTGATGCCAGCCGCCACAGTGGTGTCGAAGTTACCCGAACCAGTCGATTGAACTTCGCCCAAGGTGAACGAGATGTTGCCTGAGGAAGCGACCGCAGCAGCGGTCTCAACCGTGAAGCTCACCGAGCCATCGGCTGGTGTGCCCGCAGCGGCTTGGCTGTTGAAGCTGACAGTTGTGCTGGCAGCGACGCCCGTACCGCTTCCAGAGGGTACGTTTGACACGTTGACTTGGGCCTTGGTGGCCGCAGCCGAGACATTCACTGTGACAGGGACGCTGCCCGTAGCACCAAGATTGGCTTGATCAATCTGGAGTGACTGAAGTTTGCTGAAGCTCGTGCCACCGGAGGTGATGAAGTCCAGGCTGCCGTCGAGCAACTTGCGGCCTTGGAACGTGGTGGTTTGAGCAATTCTGTTCAAGGCGTCGAGCGAACTATCAATTTGCGACTGATTCGCCGCAATCTGGGCTTCGCTCAAGGCACCGGCATTGGCCGATTCGGTCACCAGACCGCGAATATCGTTCAAGAGCGAGCTCACCTGGCCGAGGGCGGAGTCGGCGGTGGCGATCACTTGGTTGGCACGGTCCGTATTGGAAATCGCGCGGCGTACCGAAGTGATGTCCGAACGCAAGTTTTCGCTGGCGATCAAACCTGCAGGATCATCTTTACCGGTATTGATCCGCAAACCGGTGCTGAGCCGCGTGAGCGATTGCTCGAGTGCGGCGTTCGATCGACCCAACGTATTGCGGGCGACGAGCGAGCTGACGTTTGTATTAATTCGAGTCATTGCAAACACCCCTGTCTAAAAAAAACCAGTTTTCTGCGGAAGACCGGATCTGGGGAGTCCGATGACTCCGGCCATTTACTCTTGTCGCACGGCGCCGAGGCAAACTACCTCAACAGTAAAACACCGTTGTATTCCTGTATATTGACGGCCTCGGCATCCATTTCGCCTAGCCTGTTTAGTTACCCGGGATCAACCGGATAACCAACTCTAGGACACAATCCCTTGAGCGCGCTAAAAATTTTGGAATTGCTAGCAGCGCCATCACGACCATCTACGGCAAAATATCGACGTGGCAATATGGGTGCTTTAAGAAACGAGGGACGGATTCCGAGTCTTTTTCACTGGTTAATGGCGTTTGCAACATGCAATCGAAATAGCCGTTAAAACCCGAATAGTTTGGAATTGGATCAAATTGAATTTGCCGGATGGAGCTATTCTTCGTTCCGTCCTTGCTTTGTGGGATTGCAAAGTCCGAGTGAATCGCCAGGACGCCAAGAAGTCGTCAAATACATTCCTGCTGAATTCTTGGCCAAAGCTTGGCTCAAAAATTAACTTCCCCATTTCAGTTAAACCACAGAGTCACGGAGAAGAGAAGTGGTATGTGGCTAGTGGTTGGGGAAGATATCCGTCATTCCCGCGCAGAGCCTGCCCCTCGCTGATCGGGGGCGGGAATCCAGTGCCTTGGAATTCACTTACGACCTACGACTTACACCTTTATCTTCTCCGTG
The DNA here is from genome assembly GCA_937860165.1 of uncultured Planctomycetaceae bacterium. Classification (GTDB taxonomy): domain Bacteria; phylum Planctomycetota; class Planctomycetia; order Pirellulales; family Lacipirellulaceae; genus Bythopirellula. The sequence continues at coordinate 2,265 of CALMBE010000654.1, read as the reverse complement.
ACCTCCGTGGCTCCGTGGTAAAATTACTACCTGCCTGCAGCAAGCGATAAGTGCCGAAGTTATTTTTGAACCGTTCCTAAGTTGTTATCCCCGAAGGGGTGACCGAAGTCGCCCGTGGCATTGCCTTGATTTTCGCATTGATACTCTTGGCAAGTGATCTGAAAGAATTAAGATGCAACTTTCCGGAAACCAGTGCGTGGGTGGTGAGTGGACTGCAGCTGGTGAGAAGTTGTTCACGGCCCTAAATCCGGCAACCTGCGAGAGCCTCTTACCCTCATTTCACGAAGCGACCGACGCGGAAGTTGACCGAGCACTGCAACTGGCTGACCAGGCTGTCGATGCCCTGCAAACCTTGCCTCGTGAGACAATGGCAAGTTTTTTGGAGGAGATTGCCATTGGACTCGAAACGGCCCGAGAGGTGCTCATAGCCCGGGCGCATGCGGAGACGGCGCTCCCAGTGCAAAGGCTAGAAGCAGAGTGCGCTCGTACCGTTGGACACTGCCGTTCGTTTGCTCAAATGGTTCGAGCAAGCTCTTGGTCGCAGCCGCGGATCGACCACGGCAATCCCCCATCGTCAATCAGTCGCGAAACCCGAATTGCGCACACTGTTGGTAGGTGTGGGGCCCGTGGTGGTGTTTGGGGCCAGCAATTTTCCCTTGGCTATTTCCGTAGCGGGAACGGACACCATTTCCGCTTTCGCGGCGAGGTGCCCCGTGGTTGTAAAGGCCCATCCAGCCCACCCAGGGACGTGTGAATTAGTTGCCCAGATAATCGCGCAATCCGCCGCCAAGTGGCACTTGCCGGCAGGGGTATTCTCATTACTCCAAGGCGCTGATAACTCACTCGGTACAGCTCTTGTTGTGCATCCACAGACTTCCGCAGTAGCGTTTACGGGCTCTCTGCGTGGGGGGCGCGCATTGTTCGACCTCGCAGTTAGTCGGCCGCGACCGATTCCGTTTTACGGAGAAATGGGAAGCGCCAATCCCGTATTTGTCTTGCCCGGGGCGGCCAAACAACAGGCCGAAGCGATTGCCCGCGGTTACGTCCAATCCATTAACATGGGGGTCGGTCAGTACTGCACGAACCCTGGCTTATTGTTTGTGACCAGCGGAGCAGACGGCGACCGTTTCATTGCTGCCACGACCGAGTGTGTCTCGCAAGTACTACCGGCCACGATGCTCCACAGTGTGATCCACTCCTCGTATGTAACTGGACTGAATCGCATCGCGCAAACCCCTGGGATAAAAGTTGTGGCACAATCCCCTGCTGATGGGATCGTGGATTCACTTCAAGCCGCGTGTACGCTATTCACCGCTTCGGTAGATGTCCTGGACGAACATCCGGAGTTAACCGAGGAAGTATTTGGGCCCGAGTCGATCGTGTTCTGTTGCCAAAGCGTGGACCAGATGATCGGCATTGCGCGTAAGATGGATTGCCATCTGACGGCGACGATTCATGGCACAGAACAGGATCTACTGGAACATGCCGAGCTCGTGCGAATTCTGCAGCGCAAAGTGGGGCGACTCGTGTTCAACGGTTTTCCGACCGGGCTCGAGCCGTGCCACGCGCTCCACCACGGCGGTCCCTATCCCGCGGCCACGCATAGTTACTTCACATCAGTTGGCCAACAGGCAATTTATCGCTTTACGAGGCCGATATGCTTTCAAGGTGTCCCCGACGCGGCACTCCCTGACGAGATCCAAGAACGCAATCCGCTGGGCATTGATCGCTTGGTCGATGGGAAGTTAATTCCGGGCAGATAGCGCGAAAGGCCTGCAGAGAAATCCGGGCACCGTCTGAGTATTATTTCGCCTCGGGTTCTGTTTCAAACATTTCAGCAGGGTGGGTCGAGTCGTATTCGTCGGTCAGAGTCGAAGGACACACTTCCACCGACCCGCACTCTCGGCACACGATATGCACAAGGTCTGAACTGCTAAATCGCAATTCATTATCGAGGCAAAGTTGATAAAGCTTTTTGAGATGGGTGCAGGGCATGGTAATAGTTTTCCAAGCGATGTTGAATCACGTATGCACTTGAAAGGCGGTTCTAACTCACGCGCCTTCAGTCTACGACTTTGCGGGAAAACTGCAAGTGAAGCTTTCCCGGGGTTCAGGGGGATTGCAAAGTGTGTTTTTTGTAGTAGGCACACTCCGTGTGCCGATACGGTCTAGCCAAAACGCCTGCTTTTCACAAGTGCTGCTACGGCACACGGCAGGGCCAATGACTTTTTCACAATGGCGGGTGCCATGGCCACGGCGGTACTC
>CALMBE010000653.1 GCA_937860165.1 uncultured Planctomycetaceae bacterium | reverse complement strand
GCAATCAGTTACGCCGTCGTCCGAAAATGTCACTGGAGGCCGCGCACAGTATAACGTTCATTAACCCACAGATTCTGCGGAGGAGGCATTTGTTTGGTACAGAATGTCAAGAAGCAGTGTCTGATATTAAGCTTCAACTCATGATTTCTCCCACCTGCACCGGGTAGCCGCGTACGAATTCCGCGGCGGTCATGACGCGCTTGCCCGCGGGTTGGATTTCTTGCAGGCCGAGAAAACCGTTGCCGGTGGCTACCACCATTTCACCGCTCGTTGACACAATCGTTCCCGGCGTCGCAGGGGTGTAGTTTTCTGCAATCACTTGCGAACGGTGCAGGATGAGCCGAACGGGTTCTCCCGCTGTTCGCAACCACGAACTGTAGGCTCGCGGCCAAGGTTGTAAGGCCCGCACTTGGTTCTTGATGGCCAGTGCCGAACGCGACCAATCGATGTGACCGTGTTCCTTGGTGAGTCTGGGTGCTTTGGTTGCTTGTGCGGGGTCTTGAGGAATCGTGTGGCAAGTTCCTGCCGCGAGTTGCTCGATCACTTGCAAAACAAGTTCCGCGCCGCGGGTTGCCAGGCGGGCTTCGAGCTGGCCGGCGGTTTCGTCGGGATCGATGGCCACGCGGTCGATCCCGACGCAAGGCCCGGCGTCGAGACCCGGCGTCATTTGGATGACGGTGTTGCCGGTTTCGTCGTCACCATTGAAGACAGCCCACTGCACGGGGGCGGCACCGCGATATTTGGGGAGCAGCGAACCGTGCAAGTTGATGCCACCCAGCGGGGCGACGGCGAGGGTTGGTGGTTTGAGAATCTCGCCATAGTCGCACACCACGAGCAGGTCCGGGCGCAGTGTGGCGAGATGTGCTTGAGCCTCAGCGGAATTGACCGTTTCGGGGAGCCAGCGGGAAACAGCGAGTTCTTCCGCGGCGAGTTGCACAGGGGCGGGCAGTGGCTTGCGTCCCCGCGGTGGACGACTCACGGCGAGCAGCACATCGTGGGGCGAATTGACCAGCGCCCGCAAGAGCGGCACCGCAAAGGGACCTGTGCCAAGCATGATGATACGCATACGATCCACAACCAAGAACGCGAACAAGAATTGTTAACCACGAATAAAACGAATGACACGAATATTCACAAGCAATATTTCATACTCTTATTCGTGCGATTCGTACAATTCGTGGTTAGAAAATGAAATTATGCCCGGAGCTGTTCGAGTTCGGCGAGGTGGACTTGCATCTGATCCTCGGGGGGCAATTCGCCACAGTCGCGTTTGCTTTGGAAATCGATTTCAAAGTCTTCTAGCTCGTCGCGCAACTCGGCAAGCAATGCGGGGGCGAGGCGATCGATGAACAGCACGCCGTCGAGGTGATCGACTTCGTGCTGAACGATGCGGGCGAAAAACCCCTCGAGTTCACCGCTAACAAGTTCGCCGGCGAGGTTGTACGCTTCGATGGTGATCCGCTCTTTACGCACGACTTTGCCATTAACTCCCGGGATGCTAAGGCAACCTTCTTCGTCTTCGGCCTGGCCCTTGCCACCGCGGAGCACGGGATTGATGAAAACGTACTCGGAGTCTTTCTGGTTGGATTCGCCGGTCGGGTTGGCGACAAACAGGCGATAGGGGAGATCGACCTGATTCGCGGCGAGCCCCACCCCTTCGTACTTGTACATGAGCTCGAACATCTGCGCGATCATGTCGCGGAGCTCGGCGTCGACCTCGACGCGATCGCACGCAAGGCGCTCGACAAGGTCAACATGGCGAACATGGACGGCGTGGCGTCGCGGCAGCAGATCGAGGCCGCCGAACCAGCAAATATTGAATTTACCGTCC
>CALMBE010000652.1 GCA_937860165.1 uncultured Planctomycetaceae bacterium | reverse complement strand
TTGCCACGCTGTTGTACTGGGGATTTATTCATCGTTACAATGTAGTGTTAGAGAATAACTGCGAAAGAGCAGGAATCGCAAAAACTCACAGCCTCGTTGGGATTAGGAAGAAACATCCAGTGGACGGCCGAGACCGGCGCCAGCGTCACAGGAGGGGGGTCGTTGCCGGTACTGACCGGAAAGCCTGTAGGGTGGGTGAGGCTGAGCCCGCTTGGCTGTCGAGAGAATTCCGCACTTTGAGGTAAGAATCTATTTTGTTGGTGCCTCACCCACCTTTTCAACGCATCTCGATGAAGGTGGGTAAGACCCTCAACATGGCGACATTGTCCAGAGGTCGTCACGTTCCATCTTTGCGGATGTTGGCTCTGTCTTACCCACCCTACGAACTAATCCAGGAGAGTCTCGTTAGGAGCTTCCACGGCACGCCTTGCTAGCGTGGCGAGACTTCCCAATCGTTAAGACCCGCCAGGGCGTGCGGCGACTGGGGCCGGAACTGGGATTTGTGGAGAAATCGGGCCACGATTCCTGCTGTCCCCGAGGGAACGATACTCTAGAATTACAGTGAAGCAGAATCCAAAGTCTGGCGACTTCGGCTACGTTTTCTAGGTCCGAAGTCGATCTCAAGTCGTTGCGAAGTAGGATTTCATGGCGAAACTTGTCACTTGCCCCGAATGTACGACGCAACTCGCGCTCCCAGAAGCGGCGTCGCTGAGTGATCGAGCGTGTTGTCCCCGATGTGGTGCCAAGTTTGCCCTGATGGAATCCGTGCAGTTCTCGATTCCCACGGCGGAACTCCTTCCGCCGGAAACGGAAGTTGAGTCCGAGCTGGACGAAACCCCAGATGTGGGTGCCGAAACGGTGGAGCTTCCAGACTTTAGTTCGCTCACGTTGGACTCGTTCTTGTCAAAGGCCACCCGTGATTTGATAACGCCTGTGCCCGCCGTGGACAACTTCAGTTCGAGCGCTCCGTCAACATGGGAGCAACCAGCGCGTGAACCTACCGTGCCTGCAATGGAGAATGAGGCCCAAGCATCGTTGGCAGATTGGCAAGCACGACTCCGCCGGGCGATTGATGCCGGCCAGATTGCCGAGGACTACGTTCCCGAATATGCCGACGAGTCGTCCCCAGACGTGTCCACTCTCCAAGCCAGTCCCACCGCATCCGCTCAAAAGGAGCTTCTCTCGTCACAAAACGAATTCGAAGTCGCCGATGCTGATCTGTTGCCCGCATCGACTCCGCCGTCTGAGAGCGTTCCCCAGATGCGATCTTGGACATTTCCGCAATCCGAGTCCGTGGACACCCACGAGGAATTTGCGGAAGATGGTTACGAATCGGAGGACAGCCTGGATGCTGACGAAGTATCAACTCGGTCGCTGGATGAATTTCAGCACGCAGCTGCTCCAATTCAAGTGATCGCACCGGATTCTCTTGATACCCCCAGGGTGGCCAAGCCCCGGCCGCGGCGGACGCCGAAAATGATTGCCACACTTGCCAGTTTCGGATTGGGGGCAATCGGAATTCCCCTGGGGCTTTATGCCTTGTTGTGGCTTAAAGGACCGGCGGGGGACGTGGTCCACTTGGCCGACTATTTACCGCAGTTTATGCTTCCTCCCGCAATGCGGACCACCGAATTGGATTCCGCCGAGAACTTGGCGGGCACGCCGATTGTTGGTGGGAAATCGCCTTCAGAGCAGGAAGAACTCCCACTTGTAGCTGGAACCGTGGCAGGGCAAACCGATCCGGATCAATTCACGATTGCGGACCCCGCCGTGGAACCCGCCACGGCCGAGCAACCCGTGTATCGAGGGCCGACATTCGACCTGGTCGCAGGTGCAGAATTCGAGGACCTTCTCGAAGTTGCACAGAAAGCAGCGGCCGAGTTTGCCGAGGGAACTCTCTCGGACAAGGCTACGATGTCTCGCAAGGGACATGCTTATATTGAATTGTGTCGGCTGGCGGGCAAGTGTTCGTTTCTCAATCAGCCGGGTCGAACAGCCGAGGAATCGGCAGCGTCGCTGGCCGCAGAACAGATGTTCCAAGCGGTGCTTTCCCCGGCGAGTGTGCGTAGCGATCTTTCGTTGGTCGCCTCCCGCTGGTGGATTTATGGCGAGCGACCGAACGACGGAATTCTGCTGGTCGGGCGGATTACTCGAGTTCAGGAAACAGCGGCAGGCAATCTGGCCTACCTTAGCCTCGAAGGAGAGCTCGCCGACAAGGAAATTCCCGTCCTACTGGGAACATCTTCCAGATCGCTGGGGACGCTCGTGGGAGTCGTGGGAAGCATCGCCAGCGAACCAGGAAAACTCGTCCCCGCACTCGAAGATTTACCCCTGCCAATAGTCGTGGGCCACACTTCGATTACGCTGGAATAATTGGGGGAAGGTGGCGGTTGGTTGGTGGCTAGTGGCGGGGAAGAAGAT
>CALMBE010000651.1 GCA_937860165.1 uncultured Planctomycetaceae bacterium | reverse complement strand
GCCGGAGTACCAGCGTGAGCATGGCACCCCAAAGTGAAAAAGTGATCGGCCCTGTCCAGGGATACCAGTCCTTGGACAGGCACCGGGCCCAAAGTTAGAATCAAAGCGACTTTCAAATTACTGAGGGCAACTTACTGAGGGCAAAGTGTAAACATCTCAAATAGGATGTCAAGGTACTCTTAAAGAACTGGCGAGGTTTTTCTGTTTTCTCAAACTGCCGAATACGCCCTCAGGGCCGTGTCTCAACTCGCCTCGCGCCCGAGTTTTTCCACTACCATTCCTGAAATGGCCGAGGCGACCCATGTCCCGGCCCAGTACCTGCGGAAGGTCCTCAATCGGCTCCGGGATGCCGGGATCATCACCACCCAACGCGGCACCGGGGGGGGAATCCGGTTGGCCTTGGATCCGCAGGAGTTGACCATTCTCCAGGTACTCAATGCCGTGGACCCCATCGAACGGATCCACCGGTGCCCCTTAGGGCTACCGGAACATTTCAAGCTTTGCCCGCTCCACTCGGAGATCGACTCCGCCATCGCCCATGTCGAGGAAGTGCTCGCCAGCAAGTCGCTCGGGGACCTGCTCGCCATGAAACGGCACGGAGTGGCAAAATGCGATTTTCCGTAGTCGTGTGAGAATGAGACTTATCAACTCTGAAATGGGGCACTTCGCCCCCTCCGGCAGTTCCAGTTTTGAGGGTTTCACCTCCTGTGTCAGAAATGCACGGCACTTTCATTAAACCGTAGTTGCTAGCATCGCCGGTCGATAAATGGGGTATCCTGAACGACCCTCCCGTTGAAGCTTTCCTGTTGAAGACTGAGGACTCGCATGGCGGCCGAGAATACCTTCCGTATTGTGACCCGTGGCAAGAACGGTGAATTGCGGACCCATGACTATAAGCACGAAGATGCTGTGTTGAAGATGCACACGCAGATTGGCATCGACGACTGCAGCACGGACTTGGCCTTGCGGGGTATGCCGGTTTTTAGGGGGCTGATTGGCCCCATGCCCGAGTCCAAAGGGATCGTTCGCTACGAATCGCCCGAGGTGTTTGAAGCGCTGACAAAGGAATGGAGCTCGACACCCGCCGGACGACGCTCACGACGCCGAGTCAAGATCGACGAGCCCGTCTAAATCGGACATCCTCCGCAAAAGGCATAAAATTGCCAGCGGAACTGGTGACTCTCGACTACCCGGCCTGAGAAAATGAAACAAGGAGCCAAGCCCCCCTGGGATTGGCTCCTTGGTTTTTTACCGGGACGAATACTGGGTCCCGCATTCGCCCGGCAGTTTCTTAGCCAGTGTATTGTCACAGGGGAATTTTGGGGTGCCATGCTCACGCTGGTATTCCGGCGTGAGCATGTGAATCGCCGAACAAGCATGGCCACAGCGGAGTACCGCCGTGGCCATGGCACCCACATCTTTCGCTTTGACACAGCTCTATAAGTCCTCCTCCCGGCCATTTCATCGAGAATATGGTGGGAGGGGCTAGGCGAGGGTTCTTAGCGTAATCGTTTCATACGCCCCTCCCCTAGCCCCTCCGCAGAGTGCTGGGGAGGGAGATTTGAATCAAATTTCCATTCGAGACCTTTCCTCGCGAGTGCCATGAAATCGTTTGTCAGTCGGAGACTGCGGAACTTAGCACTGCTCGCGCTTGCCCTAGCGCCAATCACCTGGTTCTTGCTGGAATCTGCGGCGCGGTTGGGGCGGCCCGATTTTATTTCCGGTTATCTACTCCTGGTCAGCATAGTTTTCTTGGCGCTTTACAATCTGCGTAAGAAAGCCCCCATAGCAGTGGCTTTTAGTTCGGCCAGTTGGCTGCAATTGCACACCTACGTGGGACTCGGCACGGCGGTGTTGTTTGGATTGCATGTTGATTGGCGGTTGCCCGATGGAATTCTCGAGTCCCTGTTGGCGACTTTGTACTGGCTCACGTTTTTAAGTGGAGTGGTCGGATTGATCTGGACGCGCACCGTTCCCAAACAGTTGGCACGGGTGAGCGAGGAATTCGTGTACGAACGCATTCCGGCCCTTCGGCAGCAGATTTACGAACGGGCCCAGCAGGTGGTGCTCGAAACCGTGCGAGCGACCGGGAACAATACCTTGGGAGAGTTTTTTTCCGAGCGTCTGCAAGGCTACTTAGAGAAACCCCGCGGCCTTGGTTATTGGCTCCGCCCGACGAGCGAAGTCCGTAAGCGGCTGTTGGCCGAGTTGACCGAAGTGACTCGTTATCTCTCGGAACCTGAGCGTCAGGCGGGCGAGCAGATATTTTCCTTGGTTCGCCGCCGCGACGATTTGGATTACCACGCCGCTCTGCAGTGGCGGCTGAAGGCATGGTTGTTCATGCATATCGGGCTGACCTACCCGCTGGTGATGGTGGCGGTGGTCCATGGCCTCGTGGTGCATCTCTTCGATGGGGGTGCGCTGTGAGGGAATCGCTGCCCGGAAATTCTGGCGAGGGCTACAACCGGCCCAATCAAGACTGGGTCTGTGGACTGAGCGAGCAAGGATCGCCCTGTCCCATGGGCCCGACGCTCCGGGGACGTTGCTCGCGGGCCACGGCTTGCCATCCGCTGCGCGAGGGAGATCGGTGGCTCTGCAATCGCTCCGAGCAGCGCGGGGGAACCTGCGACCAGGGTCCCACTCCCGAAGGGGAATGTTGTCAGCATTACGAATGTCATCCGGTGCGATCCCTGCGGTCTCGCCGGGGCCGATTTGTAAATGCCTGTGCGCTGGCCGCATTGGGTGGATTGATCGTGTTGCTCAGTGCCGATTGGCGAAATCAAATTCTCGCGCCCGGTGAGCTCACAGCGCATCATTCCCCGCTCGTGGCACGAGGTTCCAACCAGGCCCAAGGTTGTGCGAGCTGCCACGCCGCGGGCGTTCAAACCACGAAGCAGTGGCTTGGGCATGTGACCGATGCTTCGCTGGCCACCCCCACCCAATCGACACTCTGTCTGAAATGCCACGAGACCAAGATTGCCGCGGAGTCGGCCCTCTGGCCCCACAATGTCGATCCCGAGGTGCTGCTGGCCACGCATCTGGGTGAAAGTAACCTCACGGCCGCCGAACGTCGACGCGACCCCACGCAATTGTTAGGCTGCAGCACATGCCACCGCGAACACCACGGCGCGAATCACGATTTGAAATCGGTGAGCGACTCGGCCTGCCAGGCCTGCCATCGCCAAGAGTTTCACTCCTTCGCCACCGGTCACCCGGACTTCGAGAATTGGCCCGAGCGCCGCCGGACGCGGATTGCCTTTGATCACCAAGCGCATCTGGCTAAACATTTTCCGGAAAAGCAAGAAACCTTTGCCTGCGCGATGTGCCACCAGCCGAACGCAAGCGGCGAATTCCAAGAGACACTGAGTTACACCGAAACGTGCGCGAAGTGCCACGATGGTAAGATCCAAACCAGTTGGGAATCGGGGGTGCCGCTGATTTCGCTGCCGATGCTCGATGTCGATCTCTTGCAGCAAGCGGGGCACCCGGTCGGCGCATGGCCCGTGGATGCCGTGGGGGATTTCGATGGGGCCCTGCCGATCATTGCCAAGCTCTTACTGCTCAGTGACGAGGAAGGGGCAAAAGCCCTGGCCACCTTGGGCGCGGATTTCGATTTCTACGACATCGACCCCGGAGACGACATACAACTGGCCGCCGCCGCGGAAATTGTCCGGGCCGTGAAACAACTCACCCAGGATTTTTCCGAAGTGGGGCAATCCACGCTGTCACGGCGGCTGGAATCAATTCTCGGTCGACCGCTCACTGCCGACGAGTTCGCCCGATGCTCCGCGCACTTGTCGCCGCAGACCATGCGTGTCGCTCACCAAGAATGGCTCTCGGCAGAAGCGAACGGTGCCGAAAATTCTCCGGCAGATGCGAACCTGGAAAAAGAACAGGTTGCCGGTGGCGGCTGGTTCCGCGACGAGGCGACACTCTCGATCAAGTATCGTCCTACGGGGCACGATGATGGGTGGATCGCCACTTGGATCGATCTCTTGGCCGAGGCCACGGCCGGCAAGCACGCGAAAGTCGCGGAGTCCTTGCTGGGGCAAATGATGAAACCCACCGCCCCGGGAATGTGCGGCAGTTGTCACAGTGTGGATCGACTTCCCGCGGGGGGCTTGGCAGTCCACTGGCTGGCGAAGGAGCCGCCGCTGGGTTCGCAATTCACGATTTTTTCGCACGCCCCCCATGTCTTGCAGGCCTCGCTGGCCGATTGCTCGGGGTGCCATCGAATCGACCCCGCGGCGAAGGTGCAAGAAACTTACGCGCAGACCGACCCTCACCAATTCGTCCTCGGATTTCAACCGATCACGCGGCAAGGTTGCGTCGAATGCCACACGGCAGGCGCGGCGGGGGATCGTTGCACGCAGTGCCACCGTTACCACGCGGGAGCGGGAGTGACGGCGAAGGTTGCATCCGACTTAACTTCGTCGGAATAGCAAGTTAAGATGGACACTATGAAACCCGAATCTCC
>CALMBE010000650.1 GCA_937860165.1 uncultured Planctomycetaceae bacterium | reverse complement strand
GGGGCTAGCGCCCTGCGGCTCATCCTCATATTAAGCTGTGACAAAGCACTAGGTCTAATTGGGACGTCTTGTTTCTCTCCTCGCTTTCGTGCGGGGATTTTCGTGCGCGAAATTCACTTGTAATGACTACTCAACCTACTTAGGTATAGTCGAAGTAACCCCTAGCGGCCACAATGGGATTCATGAAATCTTCCATTCCGCGGTATTTGGTCCCGTTTCATCCGAAGCGGATTCCTCACCACTTTGTGGATGTACTGGTGATCGGTGGGGGCATTGCCGGGCTGCGGGCGACGATGGCCATCGATCCGCGGTTGTCGACGTTGGTCGTCACCAAAGATCGGCTCTCGGAATCGAATTCGGCATACGCCCAGGGTGGAATTGCGGGGGTCTTGGCCCCCGAGGATCGTTTCGAGGACCACGTCACCGACACCTTGATCGCCGGGGCCGACTTGTGCGATCGCGCGGTCGTGGAGTTGGTCATCCGCGAAGCCCCCGATCACATTCGGCAATTGATCGCCTGGGGTACCTTGTTCGATCAACAGGCAGACGGCGATTTGCTGCTGGGACGCGAGGGCGGGCACAGCCATCACCGCATTGTCCATGCCTTGGGGGATGCGACTGGCAAGGAAATCATGCGGGCGATGATTCAGCGCGCACGCGAAGAACTCGGGGCCCAGATTTGGCAAGACACGTTTACGATTGACCTGCTCACGCACGAAAACTCGTGCCGGGGAGCCTTGGTGTGGCACAAACACCATGGGCGCACTTTTGTGTGGGCCAAGCAAACGATTCTCTGCACGGGGGGTGTCGGTCAAGTTTATCGCGAGACCACCAACCCGGCGGTGGCGACCGGCGATGGTCACGCGATTGCTTATCGCGCGGGGGTGGTTTTGCAAGACATGGAGTTCATGCAGTTTCATCCGACGGTGCTGTACATCGCCGGTAGCAGCCGGACCTTGATTACCGAAGCGATCCGTGGCGAGGGGGCACTCTTGGTCGATGCCCACGGCGAGCGATTCATGCCCCAATATGATTCCCGCGCGGAACTCGCTCCCCGCGATGTCGTGAGTCAGGCGATTGCCGACCGCATGCAGAAAACCCAGCACCCGTGCGTCTATCTGGATTTGAGCCCGATGAATCCGCAACATACGCTTAGTCGATTTCCCGGGATCGCCAAGAGGTGCGCCGAGTTTGGTATCGACATCACCCGGGATCGAATTCCCGTGCGGCCCGGGGCACACTACATGATCGGTGGCGCACGGGTCGATCACCAGGGGCACACTTCGCTCGGCGGATTGTTTGCCGCCGGGGAAGTAACTTCGAGCGGGCTGCATGGGGCGAACCGACTAGCATCGAACAGTTTGCTGGAAGGGTTAGTGTACGGCGCGCATGCCGGGGCAGCGGCTTCGGCGGCAGCCCTCAAAATGCCAGACACCTTCGAAGCGATTCCGCTGGAGAACGAAGTCCTCGAGCCCAGCAAAGAGCCGCTCGACCTGGCCGACATTCGCAATTCGCTCAAGAGTCTCATGTGGCGGGCTGCGGGAGTTCGTCGCGAAGGGGCGAAGCTCCGCGAAGCGGGCCAGACCATCGACCAATGGTGCCACTACGCCCTCTCGCGGCAGTTCACCGATCCGGCAGGCTGGGAACTGCAGAACATGTTGATCGTGGCCCGGCTGATGGTGCAATCGGCCCTGGAACGGGAAGAATCTCGCGGCGTGCATCTGCGGAGCGATTTCCCCGAGACCGGCAAAGCGGAATGGCGAAGGCACCTGACGGCTGCGGCCGAGACCTTGGGGATTGACGGGCAGCACTAGTGCTTTGACAACACCTAGATTTGGGGTTCGAGTCGACACAACTCATTCT
>CALMBE010000649.1 GCA_937860165.1 uncultured Planctomycetaceae bacterium | reverse complement strand
AGGGGCGGATCGCCGCCGAACACATTTTTGGTCGAGCCAGCCGCTATCGGGGCACCCAAGGGACGGCAATTGTCGGGGTGTTCGAGATGACCGCCGCGATGACCGGGTTTAGCGAGAAGGTGTTGTTGGCCGCAAATATCCCCTACGAGAAAATTTACGTGCATCCGGGCAATCATGCGGGGTATTTTCCTGGTGTCGAGCAGATGTCGATCAAACTCCTGTTTGCACTTAGCGACGGAAAACTGCTCGGTGCGCAGGTCGTGGGGCGGGCGGGAGTCGACAAGCGGGTCGATGTGTTGGCTGTGGCGATTCAGGCGGGGATGACGGTCTTCGACCTCGAAGAAATGGAGCTGGCCTACGCACCCCAATACGGTTCGGCGAAGGACCCCGTGAACATGGCGGGGTTTGTCGCGGCGGGGGTATTGCGGGGGGACCAACCCGTAGTGCATGTGGCAGCGCTCGCCGATGGCAAGCAGACGCTTGTCGATGTTCGCACGGAAGGAGAGTTTTCCCGGGGTCACATCCCTGGGGCGAAAAATATCCCCATCGAGGAATTACGCGAACGGCTCGGCGAGATCCCCCGCGAGCGACCCGTGGTCGCCTACTGCCAAGTGGGCCAACGCGGCTACCTCGCCACTCGAGTCCTCGCCCAGGCGGGCTACGACGTGGCGAATCTCAGCGGCGGGTACACGACGTTTTGCCAGGTCGAGCGAGCTGGGTAGCGTAAACCAAGAAAAACGCCCGGGGTTGCAACACCCGGGCGTTGTGTTTGGTTTGACAGATTCAAAAAGTAAACTCAGGTGCCGAATTCTGGGCGGCGGCGGCCGAGTTGGCCCTTGAGCCGGTCGACGATCGCGCTGTGCATTTGGCTGACGCGGCTTTCACTCAAGTCGAGCGTCGAGCCGATTTCTTTCATCGTCATCTCTTCGTAGTAATAGAGAATGATGATGAGCCGTTCGTTGCGGTTGAGCCCCTTGGTCACGAGCCGCATGAGGTCGGACTTTTGGATACGACGTGTGGGGTCTTCACCCTTTTTGTCTTCAAGAATGTCGATCTCGCGGACATCTTTGTAACTGTCGGTCTCGTACCATTTTTTATTCAGGCTGATGAGGCCGACCGCGTTGGCATCGGACATCATTTTTTCGAGTTCCTCGACCGAGATTTCCAGTCTCTCGGCGAGTTCGCGTTCGGTGGGCGAACGTCCGTACAGGGCTTCGAGCGATTTGACCGCTTCGTTGAGCTTGCTAGCCTTGGACCGCACCAATCGCGGCACCCAATCCATGCTGCGAAGCTCATCGAGCATCGCGCCGCGGATGCGGGGGACACAATAGGTTTCAAATTTGACGCCGCGGCCCATGTCGAAGGCCTTGATGGCATCCATCAGGCCAAAGACACCGGCCGAGATGAGATCGTCGAGTTCGACGCCATCGGGCAACCGAGACCAGATGCGTTCGCCATTGTATTTTACCAGCGGTAAGTAGCGTTCGACGAGTCGATTGCGTAGATCGCGGCTCGTGGGGGTTTTCTTATATTCTTGCCAAACTTCGGCAATATCATCTTCCGCGGCGACAGTCGTCGTTGTCATGCCATCCTCCGTGATGCTTCCCGAGCGGGCCCACCGTGGGGCGAAGAACTCAGGCGAGATTCATTCTCATTGATTCGTGAAATTGAATAGCCGCTGCTAATCGGATATTAAGCTAACTGCCCGTTGGGGCTTGTTCGGTCTGAGAAAGTTTGTCGAGTTCCGCCTGAATTCGCGTGCGAACCGCATCGTCGACCGTCATTTGCGCAATGCTTCCCACGACGAATCCTACTGCGGCCAGAAGTGCCATCGCGGCCAAGGCCTGCAGGACCGTCCCGTCGACCCCCGCGCCATTTTTGATCGCGCGAAGGAAGACGACTTGCATTCCAATCAGGGCCAAGATGCCAGCAAAGGTTCGTGCCACGCGATGAATCCTGAAGAGCCTCAAACTTTCTGCAATCGCTCCATTTTGACATTCGATTGCAAACCATCCGATTATCTACGGTTATCGTCATGTTTAGTACTTCGGTTGAGCTAAGTTGAAAAAAAATCATCGCGACTTGGTGAATATCTCGGGGAGACTTAATTCGGGATGCTCGTTCAAGCGAGGTGCCGCTGGCGAGTTTCCAGTGGCACACGTCCTCGGTGGTGCCGAGGTGCGATGCGTCGCCACGACATCGCGTGACAGGACATCGGCTGCCAGCAGTCGCAGGGCCCGATGCAAGGGCGAAGCGGAGCTGACGCGCTCGGTGCTGTTGCGCAAGCCGGGGTGCATTGGCAGCACACTGGCGGCCGTGAGTAGTTTCATACCGAGAAACCGACGGCAAGTGGTGGTAAAGCTGTCGCTGACGCGCTGTCCTTCGGCGGGAGATTCGGCCTGATTGACGATCAACCGGAGTTTTCCGTCGACATCTCCCCAGGAAGCCCCCTTAATGGTCGCATAGCTCTCGAGTACCGCTGCCGATTCGGTGGAGGTCACCAACAGGATCTCCAGCGCTACGGCCCAGAGGCGTTCCGTCCAAGGGTTCATACCGTGCCCCAGGTCGAAGACAATCAGATCGGCGTGAGACCGCATACTCCGCAGTTCGGAGACAAACCGCTTGAGGGTCTTGAGATCCAATTTCGGCAGTTCAGTGACAGGGTTACCACCCAGAAAATGGACTCCTTCGCAAAGCGATTCCAGGGCCTCGGCCACGGCACGTCGGCCATCGATCACATCCGCCAGGCTGTAATTTGGTTTGAAGCCCAAGGCGGTTGCCAATTGGGGAGCCTGCAAATTTCCGTCGACGAGGAGGATGCGTTTCCCCAATTGGGCCAACTCGTGGGTGAGTTGCACGGCAACCGTCGAGCTGCCTACCCCGCGACGGGCACCGCTGACAGCCAGGATCGAAATACCCGGTTCGAGCACGGCATGTTCGGCGACCGTCGAGCGGACGAGTTGACGCAATTTGTCGGCTTGGTCGAGCATGGGAAAGAATGTGTGATGTAAGATTTATGATGTAAGATGTAAATCAACAGCCGCGATGCAATGCATCGCAGGTCATTGAATGCCGAGGATCGATTCCGCCAGATTCTGCGTAGTAGCGACTTGGATATCATCGGGGACATTTTGTCCGTCGGTCACATAGCTGATGGGTAACTGGGATTCGCGGGAGACGGTGAGCAAACTCCCTAGTCCGGTGGCTTCGTCGAGCTTGGTGATTAGCAGCGATGTCGTTCCAACCGCGGCAAATCGTTGGGCCGTGTTAACTAGACTCTTGGCCCCGCCGACGGCACTGAGTACCAGATGCACTTCGGCGGGGTTGGCTTCGGCCAGCATCGCCTTGAGCTCCTGGATTCGCACCTGATCGCGGGGGCTGCGTCCGGCGGTGTCCATCAAGACCAGATCGAGGGATTTGAATCGTGCGACGGCATCGCGCATCTCGCGGGGCGTGCTGACCACTTCCATCGGGAGGTCGATGATGTCTGCGTAGGTCCGCAGTTGCTCGACGGCAGCGATCCGATAGGTATCGACGGTGATGAGTCCGACGGTTTTATTTTCTCGCAGGCGGTAGTTGGCCGCTAGTTTGGCGATGGTAGTGGTCTTGCCGACCCCGGTGGGTCCGACGAGGGCCACGACACGTCCCGCTCCCGGGGTGATTCGCATAGGCCCGGTCACTTGAAGTTGCCTTTCAATATTGCGGAAGAGTTCCGCACGCAGGGCCAGGGCATCGTTCAGATCAAGGGAGGCATGGGACCGGAGGGTTTCCAACAAATCTTGGGCAACCTGTTCCTCGACATCGGCCTCGATCAGGTCGGTGTACATTTGAAAGAGGGCATCGGGTGTCCTGCGCAGGGAAGAACTTTGTGTTGGTCTGCGAAACTGTTCGGACAGGAACTGAAGTTCGTCCCCTTCTTGGTCTGGGTGCTTTCGGAATTCCTCGCGATAGCGCTGACGATAATCTGCCTCGACCCCCGCCAGGGCGTACTGAGGCGATGGCTCAAAAGCCACGTTCGGCATCGCGCGATGCTCGGCCTGGACTTGGTTGGAGGCGGCGATTTCGTATTGCCGGCCAACGAAAAATCGTCCTAGCAAACTACCATTGAGTTCCCGAGTGTGCAGCACGGTCGCCTCGGGCCCGAGGTCTCGGCGGACCAGATCGAGGGCTTGTTGCATCGACTTAGCGCGGTAGGTTTTGATTTCCATGGCAGTGGGCGATTTTGGGACTGTGGGACTGTGAATTCGGTTTGGCTGTTGGCTGTTGGCTTACCACCATCTACTAGTGCATTGTCAAATCGAAAAATGAGGGTGCCATGGCCACGGCGGTACTCTGCTGTGGCCATGCTTGCTCGGCGATACCATGCCCACGCCGGAGTACCAGCGTGGGCATGGCACCCCAAAATATCGCTTTGACAAAACACCAGCCACTGACCACTTCCTCCTCATCCATCGGTTGCGACTCCGAGGGTAACGATTTGGGTGTCGCGTGTGATTTCATTGAAACTCAACACGACTAAGTGACTCAGGTGATTCTCGGTGATTTGTTTGAGGGCCGCCCGAATTTGCGGGCTGACAAGGACGATCGGTAGGTGATTGGCCGTGGTGAGTTTGGTGAGTTGCTGGGAAATGGATTGGCAAGTGGCTTCGATGGCTTGGGGAGACATGCGGATAAACATTCCTCGCTCGTTGTGATCGAACCCGCTGCGGATACGGTCTTCCATCGCGGGATCGAGCGCGATCACAAAGAGTTGTCCTTGTTCGTCGCGGTAGCGCGTGCAAATCTGCCGAGCCAGCCGGTGTCGGACGTATTCGGTCAACAGCACGACATCCTTGGTCCGCGGGGCATAGTCACCGAGCGTTTCGAGAATCAACGCCAACTGGCGAATCGAAACTTGCTCGCGCAACAGGTGCTGCAGCACACTCTGCACTTCGGCGAGCGACAACGTGCCGGGGATCAATTCATCGACCACTGCCGGCTGGGTCTGCTTGAGCTCGTTGACAAGATGTTTGGTGGCATCGCGGGTGAGGATTTCGTCGGCGTGACGGCGACAGACTTCGGTCAGGTGCGTAGCCAACACGGCACCGGGTTCGACCACCGTGTAGCCAGCCAGTTCGGCTTGATCCTGCAAGCCGGGAATAATCCAGCGGGCTTCGGTACCGAAAGCCGGGTCCTTGGTGGCGATGCCATCGATGGCACCGCTGGTCACGCCGGAATCAATCGCCAGCAGATAGCCGGGTTCGAGTCGGTCCTGGGCCACGGGCATGTCGGCAATTTTGATGCGGTATTCGTTGGGATCGAGCCGCATGTTGTCGCGGATGCGGACCTTGGGCATGATGATGCCGATCTCAGCGGCCACGCTCTGCCGCACTTTTTGCACACGTTCGAGCAAATCGCCACCCCGTTTGGGGTCGGCCAGTCGAATCAGCCCCACGCCCACTTCGACCTCCATTGGATCAACCGTGAGATAATCTTCGATGCGGTCGTCGACGGGTTTCTTTTTTTCATCCGCCGCCACGGCCGCCTGCTGCGACTGCTTGCGGCCTTCGTTTTGCGTGAGCACGCGGGCCATCCCCAGGCAGGCGGCACACATGGCAATCAGTGGCGTGCGCGGCAAATCGGTGGTAATCAAAATCGCCAGGAAACCAGCGGAGACCACCAATGCCTGGGGCCGCGAAAACAATTGTGTCATGAACTCATGCGGCAGATTGCTGCTGCGGGTACTGCGCGTGACCAACAAACCGGCAGCGAGCGAGATCAAAAATGCCGGGACTTGGCTCACGAGCCCATCGCCGATTGTCAATCGCGTAAAGAGCGCACTGGCCTCGACCAACGGCATGCCGTGCTGCGCGACACCGATGATCAGTCCACCAAGGATGTTGACCACGGTGATAATGATGCCCGCCACAGCATCGCCGCGGACGAACTTACTGGCACCATCCATGGCCCCGTAGAAATCGGCCTGTTGGGTGATTTCGGTGCGACGTCGCTGGGCCTCGCGTTCATCGATGATCCCCGCATTGAGGTCGGCGTCGATGGCCATCTGCTTGCCAGGCATTCCGTCCAAGGCAAAGCGGGCAGCCACTTCGCTGATGCGAGTGGCACCTTTGGTGATCACGACAAACTGGATCACAATAATAATGACAAAGATAATCACGCCGACGACGATATTCCCTTCGCCCGCTACGAAGTCGGCAAAGGCGGTAATCACTCCACCAGCGGCATTTTCGCCATCGATTGCCGCGCGGGTGAGAACTAGCCGAGTGGTCGCTACGTTGAGCACCAACCGTGCCAAGGTCGTGGCCAACAGCAGCGAAGGAAAGATGCTGAATTCCATCGGCGAGTTCACGTACACGGTCGTCAACAACACGATGACCGACACGGTAATGTTGGCAGCTAGCAAGACATCCAGTAACCAGACGGGGAGCGGCACCAGAATTACCAGCACGCTGGTAATTAGCGCAATCGGCAGAACGAGATCTTGGCTTCGGCGAGCTAAGCTCACACCGCCAGACACCTCTGAAGCCATTGTGGGACTCCGCAGTTCGATCGGTAGTAGAAAAGACTTGGTAGATGAGAGGGGGGGATGTTAAGAGTTCACGTCGGGAGTGTCCAGGCCGCTCTGGAGTGATCCTTGCAGAAGATAGAGGAAATGCTGGCAGGGCGCTAGGCGCTAGAGAAAACGGCGAGCCGTAAGCAGACCACACGAGTGGGTGCGGTGCCCTCGCCCGGAGCTTTACGCACAAGCTCCGGGCGCTGACGCTTACGGCTCGCCTGGGATGCGCTGACGGCTCACCTGAGCTCACCCCACTTGCCAGGGGGACGCTTTCGCACGATACTCACCGCAATGGATTCGATTGCTATCGTTTGGGCCAATAGAGACAACAGCATAAGGGAGCGATTTGATGCGGCGAGCGAAAATCAGCATTGTGGGTGCGGGAAATGTGGGGGCGACCACCGCCCATTGGTGTGCGGCGGCTGAATTAGGGGACATCGTCCTGGTCGATATCCCGCAAACCGAGGATATGCCCAAGGGGAAAGCCCTCGATCTGATGCAATCTTCCCCGGTGATGGGCTTCGACTCGAATATCATCGGCACTACCAATTACGACGACACCGTGGGAAGCGACGTGGTGGTCATCACGGCCGGCATCCCGCGCAAGCCGGGCATGAGCCGCGATGATTTGCTTTCGACCAATGCCAAGATTATGCACAGCGTGTGCACTGAAATTAAGCGCACGAGTGAACATGCGGTTGTCATTGTGGTGAGCAATCCGCTCGACGCGATGGTGCAAAAGGCCCTGCAAGTGACGGGTTTTCCTCCGCAGCGTGTGCTGGGGCAAGCGGGCGTACTGGACACCGCCCGCTATCGCACGTTTCTGGCCATGGAATTGGGAGTGAGTGTCGAAGATGTCTCGGCCCTGTTGATGGGTGGCCATGGCGATACGATGGTGCCGATTCCGAGTTGCACCTCGGTGGGAGGCATTCCGGTGCAACAGTTGATTGACCCGAAACGCTTAGAGGAAATTGTCACTCGAACCCGGAACGGTGGGGCTGAGATCGTCAGCCTGCTAAAAACGGGGAGTGCCTATTACGCCCCCGCAGCGGCAACGGCGCAGATGGTCGAAGCAGTCGTCCGAGACAAGAAGCGATTGATCCCGTGCGCGGCTTACTGCGACAAAGAGTATGGAGTGGGCGGATATTACGTCGGCGTGCCGGTGATTTTGGGATCGAGTGGGGTGGAATCGATCATTCAACTGAAGTTGACCGAATCCGAGCAAGCGGCATTTCAGAAAAGCGTCGATTCGGTCAAGGAGCTGGTCGCCACGATGGCGAAACTCGCTTGATCGGGGCGAGTATCAGCAGGACCTGAGCAATTCGTTACACCCAGGTTTTTCCTTGCGAATTTGGAGGTCCCCTAGTGCTTTGTCAAACCGAAAAATGAGGGTGCCATGGCCACGGCGGTACTC
>CALMBE010000648.1 GCA_937860165.1 uncultured Planctomycetaceae bacterium | reverse complement strand
TCCCTCATTTTTCGATATGACAAAGCACTGGGGGGATTCTCCCAAGCGTGAACAACTCAGCGCGGGGTGAAATCGGCATCGGCGGTGAGTCGGTGGGCGAACGTGGCCAGCAGGTCCGCAGCGGCGTCGATGTCGTCGAGCGAGATCGTTTCCACGGCGCTGTGCATGTAGCGATTGGGAATACTCACCAACCCCGTCGCGACCCCGGCGCGAGTGAGTTGAATCGAATTGGCATCGGTGCCGGTACTCCGACCGCAGGCTCCCCATTGGATGGGGATATCACCATAGTCGGCAGCATCGCTCAAGTGCTCGACGACCACGGGATTCATATTTGGACCACGGTAAATCACCGGTCCCTCGCCGAGCTTGATATCTCCTTCTTGAGTCTTGTCGATCGTAGGACAATCCGTGGCGTGCGTGACATCGACGGCGATCCCGACGTGGGGATTTACCCCGTACGCGCTGGTGATCGCCCCGCGGAGGCCGATTTCTTCTTGCACGGTCGCCACGGCAAAAAGCGCCACTTCGAGGCCCCGTTTTTTGGCGCGCCGCAGGGCCTCCAGGCAGACCCACAGGCCGGTCTTATCGTCCATGCCGGGCGAGTTGGCCAGGCCGTTTCTCAATTCTTGATAACCAAGTTCGAGAGTGACTGGATCGCCAATTTTTACGATGCCGGCAGCTTCCTCTTTGTTCTTGGCACCGATATCGAGCCACATGTCTTTCGTCTTGACGACTTGTTTGCGCTCTTCCTGATCGAGCAAATGGATCGGCTTGCGGGAGATCACGGCGGGGACGGGGCCACTCTTGGTGTAAATCGTCAACCGCTGTCCGATGAGTTGTTGGGGGTCCCAGCCGCCGATCGTGTTGGTGTAGATGTACCCTTGATCGTTGATGTGGGTGACTAACAGGCCGATCTGGTCCGCGTGGCCTGCGAACATCACCCTAAGCGGGGCTTCGACATTGCAGCCCACGATTACATTGCCATGCAAGTCGGTGGTCACCGTGTCGGCGAAACTAGCAACGTACTTTCGCACCAGTTCTTGAACGGGTTGCTCGTAACCCGAAGGACTGGGGGTTTCCAGGATTGCTTTGAAGAATTTCTTAGCGGACTCGTCCATGGGAATTCTTTCCAGGGGGCAGAAGGTGTTACGAAGGGGGAATCTCGGGCCACTCGCCGAGTTCGATCAAGTTGCCATCGGGATCACGAAAAAAAAGTTGGCGGTAGCCATAATCGGGGAGTTTGCGCTCGACGAATACCACGCCATGCTGCGCAAGGGATTTCGCAGCGGCTTCGATGTTGGTGCAGCTAATGGCAAAGTGGCCGTTGAGGGTATCAATCTTGCCGAGTGTCGCAACGGGATCCGCGCGATGAATCAAATGCAGCATCACACCCACGGCATCGTGCGCCAGCCAACTACCATCGAAGGAAAACGAGGGCCGAGGCACGGTTCGGAAACCCAGCACCGAGCAATAAAAATCTTCGCCCCGCCGCGCATCGGTCGTCAGCAGTGCGACGTGATTCAGGGAGCCAAGTGGGATCGAAGGGTCGGGCATTCGGAGGTCGCTCGGGGAAAAAAACTCGCCAGCAGTGGTAGCACGAGAGTGGGAATCTATGCCGATTTTAACGATTTTCTGGTCCGAAGCGAGATGGATCGACGATATACCCCGACAAGCATTATGCGCTTGCCAAGCCTTGGCGAGCAGCTATTCAAGAGTCCGCGCACTGACTTGCTGGAGCATCTGAACCATGTCCGCACGAAACGCCCTGATTTTGGTGGTTGCCAATTTTTTCCTTGCGAATCTCGGTTGCTGTGGCGGCTTGTGCCGACTGAACTGCGGAACGGGCTGCGACCCATGTTGCGGCGTGGCGGATCCCTGCTGTGGCTGCCCGAGTTGCGGATGTCCGGAGCCTGGCTGCGCGTGTCCGGAGCCCGGCTGTGCCTGTCCGGATCCGTGTTGTGGAGTACCCTGTGGCTGCGGTTCGGCTGTGAGCTGTGGGCGGATCGGGGATTGTCCCTTGCTCGTGCGACTTCGCAACGCGATCTGCGGTTGCGGTGGCTGTGGTGGCTGTGGTTGCGAAACCTATTCGGGCGATTGGAACTGCAATCCCCCCTGTGCTTGTGAAACCTGCGATCAGTGCAGCAACCTATCGGCAGCCCATTACAATCCGGTCGCACGTCGTTCTTACTTGGCCCGTGGCGTAAGAAAACCTGCCGATGATATTCGGTTCGCCGATACCCAGGAAACCACGCGCCGCTAAGACGGATTTCTCACCACGAATAAGACAAATAGCACGAATCTGTTAGCTGGTCTGTACTTGCATCACTAGCCAAGTCGCCATGAAAACGATCAGTTGAGAAACCGGACTACTCGATTGTGGAAAAACTGAGAATATTCGTGCGATTCGTAGGATTCGTGGTTACTGTATGGTGAGAAAAGCGGGCTAGAGCGAGAATCTTTTTTACTCGACTCGAAACAAGTCGAGGGCATTCGCTGTAGTGAGTGCCGCGATTTCTGCAACGGTTACTGTTCGCAACTCGGCCAAACACGCCGCTGTGTGGATTAAATAGGCTGGTTCGTTGGGTTTCTTGCCACGGACGGGTTCGGGTGAAAGATACGGGGAATCGGTTTCAAGCAAAAGGCGATTGTCGGGGATCGTGGCCGCACATTCACGCAGTGCGGTGGATTTCTTGTAGGTCAGCATTCCAGCGAAACTGATGTGCAGTCCCAGGTCGATGCACTCGGCAGCCAGTGGTGCATCGCCGGTAAACGAGTGCATGATTCCCCGCAGAGGGCCCCGCTGTCGAGCGGCACGGAGCATCTCGAGAATGTCGTGCTCGCAGTCCCGCATGTGAACAATGAACGGCAGATCGCAGTCCTGAGCCAAGCGGAGGTGGCGGTCGAAATACTCCTGCTGAAGGGCAAAGGGGGCGTGGTCCCAATAGCGGTCCAGACCCGTTTCTCCAATCGCCACGACTCCGGGTTGATCGACAAGTTGGACTATTTTCTCCCATTCCTCGGCGAGCGCGTCGGCCACATAGTTGGGTTGAATCCCGACCGCTGCGTAAACTCCTGGATACTCCGCAGCGAGGAGGGCACACTTACGGCTAGCCTCGAGTGTGGTTCCCACGGCGATCAACCGAGTGACCCCCGCGGCGTGTGCCCGGCCGATCACTTCCGAGCGAATCTCGTCGAAATCCTCTTGGTCGACATGGGTGTGGGAATCGAAGAGCATTTTCAGAAAAAGGGTCAGAACGAATTTTCGGAAAATCGTTCTGACCCCTTTTTCCTATCCGGCTGGGCTGGCTTGAGGGAGCAATTCTTGGAGGGTTTCGAGGTGCCCCTTGGCCATCCCGAGTGCCTCTTCGGCGAGCGCTTTTCCCGCCGGGAAGAGTTGAAGTTGTTCCACCAGTTGCGAGATAACCCTGATATCTTGCCGCTGATACTTGACTGCGGCAGAGAGTAAGTAGTCGATTCCTAGATCGTGCGTGTCGGTGTATTCCATCGAGAATCCACCCGGTCGGACAGCGAATTCCTTTTCGGCAAGCATGAGCCCGATTCTCTCGGCCAGGCCATCTTGATCGCGACAGATCGCGCAGATCGTCTCGAGAACCATTTCGCGTCCCGGCGGGACATAGGGCCGCGCGTACCGCACATATTGGGGAAACGACCGCCCGATGACTGCCAATAGTTTGTTCAAAATAGGAGCAAGGTTTGACTGGGGCATATCTCACACTTTTCAGAGAACTCGGTCGAATCAGCCAAACAAGTTTTTCACGGCAACATCGGTCCAGGCGGCCAAGCGCTCGGGGACAATCCCAAACAGCAACACGGGGAGCGACACCAAGAGGACATACGCCGCCGGCAAAAATCCCAGCGACACGGCCCCGCGCGAATCTGGTTCGGGATCGATGCACATCGTTTTCGCCACGCGGAGGTAATACACCAAGGAAATAGCAGTGTTGAGGGCGGCAGCCACCAAGACAAAGGACATCAAAGGCCCACCCGATACATACAGCGATTGAAGCACTCGGAGCTTTGGCCAGAACCCGGCCAAGGGAGGCAGGCCGATCAGGCTGACCAGTACCAGGGTCATCATCACCGCAGTCACGGGAGTAGTACGAATGAGGCCGGCGTAGTCGGCGAT
>CALMBE010000647.1 GCA_937860165.1 uncultured Planctomycetaceae bacterium | reverse complement strand
ACGACCTACGACTTACACCCTTATCTTCTCAGTGTCCTCCGTGGCTCTGTGGTTTTACTGAAATAGGGAAGTTATCTTTGAGCCCTGCCTTAGTAGAAAGTTCGGCAAAGCGAGCAGCGCCCAGGGCACCTGCCAACTCGCCTACTTGTGCAGGCACGATCGGGACGTTGGGACCAAAGGGCCGCCATTCGATGGAATCCAATTCTAGCCGGAGTGGGTCAAAAAGTGTGGCTCCGCTTTCCGCGATCCCCCCACCGAGCACGACGACCTCAGGATCGAATGCGTTGATGAGCGAAGCGACTCCCACCGCCAGCCCTCGGACCGACCGGTGCCAGTGCTTGAGCGCTGCCGGATCTCCCCGGTTCACACCCTCGATCAAGTCGAGAGTGCTGGAGTATTGGCTTTCGGTGCGATCGCGGACATTGTGATCTCCGATGATATCTTCGAGACTTCCAGGCGTGCCAACAATATCTGGTGGGCCATCCATGTTGATCGAAATATGCCCCAGATGCCCCGCGCGGCCGGTAGCTCCTTGAAGTAGCTTGCCCGAAACGATCACACCGCCCCCGACACCGGTCCCAAGGGTCAGCATCACCGCGTGAGATTTTCCGCGGGCGGCACCAATCCAAGCTTCCGCTACCGTAGCCGCATGGGCGTCGTTCAGCACCCACGCCTTGGGAAAAACTTCTTGCCAGGGGAGGCCCTCGACCGCCTGCATTCTCCCGCGCATCCAAGCAAGAGACCGATTGTCTTGAGCCGCGATGCCAGGGGCACAGATTCCGATCGAAGTGGCACTTGGGGCGAGCGACTGGGCCATGTCGATGACGAGCCGGCAGAGCCCCGCGCGATCGTTGACACTTGGTTCCAGGCGTTTGTCGAGAATCTGCCCAGCGGCCGAGACAAGCACCGCCTTGATCCGCGTGCCGCCGATATCGATACCAATCACATCCTGGGTACTGTTACTCATCGCTGGCAATTCCTTCGCTCACGGACCAGCCACCGTCGACCGCGAGGACTTGACCGGTGACGTATCGAGAGGCATCGCTCAAGAAAAACACCACCGCGGCGTCGAGGTCCTCTGGAAGTCCGATTCTGCCGCCAGCAAGGGGTTGTTTCCTCCGAATGAATCGTAGAATTTCCTCGTCTCCCGCTGCTCGTTTCGCCATGGGGGTTTCGACCAACCCTGGGGCGATGACATTGAAGCGGATATTGTGTCTCGCGTAATAAGCGGCACAGCTTTTCGTAAATCCGATAATACCAGCCTTGGCAGCGGCGTAGACATGCGTGGCAAAGAACTGAGGTGAAGGGCTCCAGGCTAGGACACTGCCCATATTGAGCACGGTTCCTTCGACCCCCAAATTCAGAAATGCTTTCACGGCAGCGCGGTTGGAATAGATTAGGGATTCCAAATTCAAGCGCAACGTTGCCTCTACCCCCTCATCCGAAATCTCGTGCAGGGGGCCATCTCCAAACTTCCGTCCACTCCCACCTGCTACGTGATAGAGGGCATCGAATCGCCCGAAAGTGTCGAGTGCAAGCTGGATCGCATCGGCTGAAGTCGAAGAAAGTGTGGCATCGCCAACATGCACGCGACCTGCAGTGCCGAGGACGGATTCAGCCTGCTGAGCAGAATCCGGATTCCGACCGCATACGACGACATTTGCCCCTGCCTCGGCACAAGCCTGCGCGGCCGAGAGTCCCAATCCGGTAGTGCCGCCAATGACGACGACTACTCGACCTTCCAAGAGAGAATGTTTCATAATTTATTTCCATTTAATTCAACGCTTGGCAAGGAACTCGGAAAGATGGATAATCGGATTCCAGCACAACCGTTTCAGTAAAACATCTTTCCCGTGACCTTGTTGCTCATAGTGCGAAATAGCCATTTCTTTTCGTAACCTACAATCTGGGAGTTTCGTGATGAGTACCCATGAAATTGATCGTCGGAGTTTTTTTGAACAAACAGTTACTACCGGAGCTACTCTGACACTGGCAGGAATGGCGACGGCGGCCTCGGGTGCGACTGTTGCTGAGGACGCTCGGCGCATCAAGGTAGGCGTCATCGGTTGCGGAAGCGTCTCGCATAGCTATTTGCCACAAACTTTCCAAATGCCCCTATGTGGAATTGGTGAGTACGTGTGACATTATTCCCCAGCGAGCCGTTGATCAAGCGAAGAATCACAATATTCCCAATCAGTATCCCCATATCGATCAAATGTTGGCCGGGGCGGATTTTGAACTGTTGGTCAATATGACCGACATGCAGGAGCATGAATATCTCAATCGCGAGGCGATTGCCGCGGGCAAGCATGTGTGGAGTGAAAAACCGATTGCCAATACGCTCAGCGCCGGCCAAGCCATCTTGGAACAAGCCAAAGCCAAGGGAGTTCGCGTGTGGGGGGCACCGATCGTGGTCGCCAGTCCCCAATTCGCCTTCATGGCCAAGCAAATTGCAGCGGGGACCTTGGGCCGAGTCGCCTGCGCTCACGCCCACTATGGCCATACTGGCCCCACATGGTCTTCCTTTTTCTATGAAAAAGGGGGCGGAAGCATGCCCGACCTGGGGGTCTACAATATTACCAGTCTGACAGGGATGCTCGGTCCGGCACGTTCGGTTGTGGCCATTGTCAGCATCGTTACACCTACGCGCAAAATCGATAATAAGGCGTGGCTCAAAAATAACTTCCCCATTTCAATAAAACCACAGAGCCACGG
>CALMBE010000646.1 GCA_937860165.1 uncultured Planctomycetaceae bacterium | reverse complement strand
GAGTACCAGCGTGGGCATGGCACCCCAAAATAACGCTTTGACAAAGCACTAGGTTTCTTAATTCAGCGCCACAGTCACCGTCTTAGTCTCGGTGTAGGCCGCCAATCCTGCTTCGCCCAGTTCGCGGCCCAAGCCGCTTTCTTTGAAGCCACCGAATGGGGCCGCCGCGTCGAAGACGTCGTAACAGTTGACCCACACCGTGCCGGCCCGT
Organism: uncultured Planctomycetaceae bacterium; assembly: GCA_937860165.1. Classification (GTDB taxonomy): domain Bacteria; phylum Planctomycetota; class Planctomycetia; order Pirellulales; family Lacipirellulaceae; genus Bythopirellula. The sequence goes on along the minus strand of CALMBE010000646.1, from coordinate 993 downwards.
AATTTCGAGGCCAACCGATGGGCCTTGCCGATGTCGCGGGTCCACACCGCGGCCGCGAGGCCGAAGTTGGTGGCGTTTGCCCGACGGGCAATTTCATCGACATCGCTAAATTTCAACACACTCAACACGGGACCGAAAATCTCGTCGGTGGCGATTCGCATTTCATCCTTGACGCCGGTGAACATCGTCGGTTCGATAAAGTATCCGCAATCGCCCACGCGTTTGCCGCCGTTCACAAGTTTCGCGCCATCTTTCTTCCCGTATTCGATGTACTGCATGATCTTGTCAAACTGGGCCTGATCGATCTGCGGGCCTTGCTCGGTGTCGGGATCGAAAGGATCTCCCACCCTTCGGGATTTGTTCTTCGATTGCAACCGGTCCACGAACTCATCATGAACATTATCCTCGACAAACAGGCGACTCCCTGCGCAACAGCACTGACCTTGATTGAAATACAGAGCGAAATGGGCCCCGTCGACCGCCGCCTCGAGGTCGGCATCGGCGAACACCACATTGGGACTCTTGCCGCCGAGCTCAAACGTCACTCGCTTCATCGTTTCCAGGGCAGTCCGCTGAATAATCTTGGCGGTGGTTCCTTCGCCGGTGAACGCAATCTTATCGACTCCCGGGTGCGCAACCAGCGCGGCTCCCGCGGTCGGCCCATAGCCAGGAACCACATTGATCACGCCATCGGGAATCCCGGCCTTCTGTGCCAGACGAGCCATCCGCAAACACGACAGTGGCGTCTGCTCGGCAGGCTTCATCACAATGGTACAACCAGCCGCCAATGCTGGACCCCACTTCCAGGCGGCCATCAAGGCTGGGAAGTTCCAAGGAATGATTTGCCCTACCACCCCTACGGGTTCGCGCCTTGTGTAGCAAAAGAATTCGCCATTGATGGGGATCGTGCTCCCCTGAATTTTGTCAGCCCAGCCCGCATAGTAGCGAATGCAATCGATCACCAGTGGAATGTCGGCAGCCCGCGAATCGCGG
>CALMBE010000645.1 GCA_937860165.1 uncultured Planctomycetaceae bacterium | reverse complement strand
GTGTACAGACCAAAGGCAGCCAGCCTTGAAATGCGGAAGTTATTTTTGAGCCCTGACTTACTTAGCGCTGTAGTATTACCGAGTCTACTAATTTCGAGAAGCAGAAAAAAAAATTCTCGAGGAACTGGCGATGGAACGCGAGAACACCATGTTGTCAAGTGGATTGTTCACAACTTGTAGTGGTGGAAAAAATTAGAACCAGAAAAAGTTGCTTGACATTCATCGGTAACTTCGCAAAATAGCGGACTGCTCCAGTGGAGTAAGGGTATCAAAGAGTTTGCATTCCACCGGACAGTAGGGGAGATTAGTTGCCGACTGTTTGTGTTTTGTTGTTCCGCGTTCTTATTCAGCGAATTGAACGAGTGCGTCAGTTCTGTCCAGTGAAGGGGGGTTTGTGGCGATCGGTGGACAGCACGCCGATTGCTGGAAGTGATTTCGACTGGGTTTCCTGTGCGCGCAATTCGGGAGGCTTAGAGAGTTTTGGCTGGTATTTTCTGCAATCGCGGTCAAAGTAACGGCGATTGTTTCAAATAGCGGGGGGCGACGTCTGACTGGATCGACGGTCGGCGAACTTAGTTCGCGAATCGGAGGTCCCTCCCGTATTTTTAGGGCATGGAAGCTTGAACTAGGGCCATGGGCTTAATTGTCCGTGGCCCTTGTTCGTGTTGAAAGGGGAGTGCGGAAGCGCTAAGCCGCAAGCGGCGGGGATTTTACTATCCTCCACACACTACGGACAACTGACCAAACGCCACTTCTTATGACTCGCTGTTTGATTGCCGTTGGTACGAATCTCGGAAATCGGGCCGTGGCCCTCGACCGAGCTTTGTCGGCGCTCTCAAAGTTACCTAGCACGACACTTCTGGCCAGGAGTCGCTGGCATGAAACCACCCCCGTAGGGGGGCCCGCTGGACAAGAAATTTTTTTCAATGGCGCGATCGTCCTCGAGACCAGTCTCTCTGCCCGTTCACTCGCAGGTCACCTCTGGCAAGTCGAAACCGACTTCGGACGCACGCGGAGGGTGCGCTGGGACGCGCGGGTGTTGGATTTGGATATTTTGTTGTACGGAAATCAGAGAATCAACGAAGCGGATTTGGTAATCCCGCATCCGCGGATGACTTTTCGCCGGTTTGTGTTGGACCCGGCGGTAGAAATTGCGGGGTCGATGGTACACCCCCCGTCGGGGTGGACACTGGCGGCCTTACGTCGGCAATTGTGCCAAGCCGCGCGACAGGTTGTTGTTGTTGCCGGTGATTCCCAGTGTGCCGAGTGGCTTTCCGAGCAACTTCAGCGAGATTTCTTGGGTGCTTCCCAGGTGTCTGGGCGGGTGGTGGATACGATTGCAGTCCGGCAACTTAGCAGGATTCCCTTGTCAAGAACCGTCGCAGCCCTAGATCGTCCGGCATTGGTGATTGCCCTCGATCCACTCGAGGAGGAACAATTGGTGGAACGAGTTCTCGATCAAATGGGACCCGGACCCTTGGCACGGATCACCGCCGCAGAGCCCGCGACGGTGTTGCAAGAAGCGCGGGCGGCGATTCGATCGGCTTGGCCGGAAAATATTTGAACAGGAGGTAGCAGAGAGAACGGAGGGAAGGGGTTGAACATGTAAGGATGCAAGAGAGCCACGGAATTTCACGGATGAAACACGGATGATTGGGAGTGATGCGTTTGGTGGTGGCAAACATGGTAGATGCCGAATTGAATAGCCCGAAGTTTCTCTTGATTATCAGTGTTCAATCCGTGTTTCGTCCGTGGCTAATTTCATTCGACAAAGCGCTGTAGGATTAATTCCGAGCTAAAACGAGCAAATAATACCCAAAAAATTTTCTCCGTTCCCTCTGTTACCTCCTGTTCAAATTCCCCCAAAGTTTTTCTGCTAAGGCATTCCCTAGGAACCGTGATTTGATCATCGCCAATTCCATCGCCGAAGTTCGCGCTGCGGTGCATTCCGCGCGCGCCGCGGGTGAAGCGATTGGTTTCGTTCCCACGATGGGTGCGCTCCATGCGGGTCACTTGAGTTTGGTCGATGCCTCGCGGGCTCGGTGCGACCGGACCGTGGTGAGTGTCTTCGTGAATCCCACGCAGTTTGGTCCCGGAGAAGACCTGGATCGTTACCCGCGCACGTTCCGTGCCGATTGCGAGCAACTTGCCGAGCGAGGTTGTTGGTTGGTGTTCGCCCCCAGCAACGAAGAGATTTATCCTCCCGGGTACGAAACGTTTGTTGAGGTGGGATCCGTGGCCGAGCCGTGGGAAGGGGCGTGTCGTCCGGGGCACTATCGCGGGGTGGCGACCGTGGTGCTCAAGCTGCTCTTGATGGTGGGGGCCGATCAGGCCTTCTTCGGGCAAAAAGATTATCAGCAATCACTGGTGGTACGGCAGTTGGTAGCCGACTTCAATGTGCCGACCGAGATTGTCATTTGCCCCACGGTCCGCGAAGCCGATGGCTTGGCGATGAGCTCTCGCAATGCGTTTTTGAATCCAACCCAGCGACATCAAGCCCGTGCTTTGTGGAAATCGCTCCAGCTAGCAGAAGAACTTTGCCAAACTGGCGAACGGAGGACTCCCATTCTCGCGGGGCGAATCCGAGAGTGTTTAGCCGAGGCGGGGATCACCGAAGTGGACTACATCGCACTGGTGAAAGCGGGTACGGTGATCGCCATCGATGAGGTCGTTGGGCCAACGGTGGTGGCCCTGGCGGTGCGGGTGGGCCAGACGCGATTGATCGACAATCACCAGATCGGCTAACCTGGCGGGTGTGGGTTGGCAGCAAGCACGGCAGCGGGAATGACGATTTGGCGTATCTTATCATTGTTAATTCCCAGACTCTTTCAGAAATTTTCCTGAGTGAATTATGTGTTCCGAATTGCTCCGCATACCGATGGAGATTGGCGGCGTCCCGCTGTTTGGGTTGGGCATTTTGCTCGCGCTGTGGCTGGTCGGGAGTGTCGTCGGTTGGCTGCGGATCGCCAAGCAATCTCCGGAAGTCTCGTTCTGGGAATTCGTGCCGGGTATCTTGATCGGCGGGGCAGCAATTTTGTGTTTGCCCAGGCTGTTTCCCGAGGGGCTTCCGATTCGCGGCTACGGGTTGATGGTGCTTTGTGGGTCGGTCTCGGGAATCTTGTTGGCCGTTCATCGCGGCAGGCAAATGGGGATTCCAGCCGAGACTTTTTATTCGCTGGCCTTCGGGATGTTCGTGTGCGGGATCCTCGGGGCACGCTTGTTTTATGTGATCGAATATTGGGACACGCAATTCCGATCGGACAATTGGCGCACGACGCTTGTCGAGATTCTCAAATTCACCGAAGGGGGATTAGTGGTCTATGGTTCGCTGTTCGGAGCCGCGCTGGCCTTTGGGGTATTTACTTATCGCCACAAACTGCCCGCCTTGGCCTTGGCGGATTTGATCGCCCCCAGCTTGTTGGTGGGCTTGGCCTGGGGCCGGATCGGTTGCCTGCTCAATGGTTGCTGCTATGGTGGTGAAACCGATCTCCCCTGGGGCGTGACTTTCCCTCGCGACAGTCCGGCGTATATGGCGCAGTGGGAAAGTGGGCGGCTGACGGGCCAAGTCCCCACGCGGCTCGAAGAATTACCTGTGCGAAGTCGGCCGCTGCATCCCACGCAGATTTACAGTGCGATCGACGCCGGTCTCTTGGGTTGGCTGTTGTGGAGTTATTATCCGTTCCGCCGTCGAGACGGCGAGGTCACCCTGTTGATGCTCACGATCCATCCGATCTCGCGGTTCCTGCTGGAAATCATCCGGGTGGACGAATCGGCAGTCTTCGGGACGGGGCTGAGCATTTCGCAAAATATCAGTTTGTTGCTGCTGTTGGGGGCGATTTTGGGGTGGTTGTGGCTGGGTCGGCAGACCCCGGGGCGGGCCTCGTTCGTATAGAACGCTGGCGAGGAGCCGCTAAACCGCAAGCGGCGGGGGAGAATCTTGCTGGAAAAGTAATTTTTCCGAGATTTTCCGCAAGACCCGGGCCCCCAGCGGTAACTACCCCTATGAGAACAACAAATTTCTTGTCAAGCCATGAATCCCCCCGGGTCACGCATTGATTGGCAGCACGAACTGCCGGAGCATCGTCGTTGGTTGACGACCGTGTTGCGGGCGCGGGGCGTCGAGTCTGGAGCGGTGGAAGAGGTGTTGCAGGAAGTTGAAATCGCCGCGGTGCGTGCAGCGGATCGATTGCAAGATCCGAGCAAGTTGGCACCGTGGTTGTATCGCATTGCGGTGACTTGTGCCTTGCAGCATCGGCGGCGGATGGGTCGACAACGACGGCTCCACGAGCGGTATGCGAGGGAACAAACAGGTCGGCAGTTCGCGGGGGAGCCCGATCCCTTGGATTGGTTACTCGCGGACGAACAGGGACGCTTGGTGCGCGAGGCACTCAGTCGATTGCCTCCCCGCGATAGAGAGATTTTGTTGCTGAAGTACACCGAGGATTGGAGTTACCGCCAAATTGCCGAGCAGTTGGGGACGAGTACCAGTGCAGTCGAAGCCCGGCTGCATCGGGCGCGAGAGAAAATGCGGCAGGCCTTGGCACGGCTGGCGCCCGAGATGGTTTCGCACGAGGTTACTAAGAATAGAACACAGATCAACGCGGATTGAGCGGATGGTCACGGATTAAGAGAGAGGATTTGTGGAATTTTGATTCATATCAACGATCCGTGCAAATCTGTTCGATCCGCGTTCATCCGTGGCCCATTCTTCAATAAGAGCAGATATCACTGGCGAGAGTGGGGATCGCTCTCATCGTAAACTGAGCACTGTTAGATAGGTGACTGAGATGACTCGCCCGCACGATAACGACAACTTGGACTTCGACCGTTTGGCCGACGGTGAACTTTCGCCCCGAGAGCGTCAGGAATTATTGGCATCGCTCGATGGTCGTCCCGAAGGTTGGCGTCGGTGTGCGTTGGCACTTTTGGAATCGCAAACGTGGCGGCGTGAATTGAACACCATGATTCAAGAGGTCTCTCCCTCGGCTGTGCAGGTGGCAGCGGCATTGCCCGTGCCGCTCCCTGCACGGCCGCATCGAGGGGCAAACCTGCCGTGGGTCGCACTGGCTGCCAGTCTGTTGGCGGCCTTTGGCGTCGGCTGGGGTGTGCGTGGTCCTGCGGGGTCGGGCAATTTGTCCGACCAGCTAGCCGGCAGCGGTGACCAAGCCCCGCACGTTGGTGATTCTAAGGATGTGGTCACACTCGTGGTCCGCGATGCCGAGGGTCGGCAACAACGGGTGCGTCTGCCCTTGGTCGAGGCCGGTCAGTTGGGTCGCGAATGGGCCCATACGAGTCCGGTGGTCCCCGCGGGATTGCGGGCCGGATTGCAGAATCGCGGTTACGACGTGCGCAGTGAGCGCCGCTTTGCCCCGTTGTTTTTCGAGCAGGATCAGCAACTGGTGCCGATGGTCGTACCGGTCGACGACACGTATGTCGTGCCGGTGAGCAGAAAAGTGTATTGAGGGAGTGGTCAGTTGTCAGTAGTCAGTAGTCAGCCAGAAGGAGTTGCTACCAAATACTGACCACCAACTACCGACAACGGACCACTGACCACTGACAACTGACAATTTTCTTTGGAGGTAAATAACCATGCGTCGAACTTACTGTTCTCGTTCAAAATGGTCTTGGGAAATGTGCGTGTTTGTGGGAGTCGCCGCCGTGGTGGGGCTCAACGCACAGTTTCAGCAGCGCGCGGTTGCCGACGAAGCCCCGCAGCCCGAAGGGCCAATCGTACAGATCGGCCCGGTTGCGGAAGGTGCTGCCGATGTGGTGACCGCCGAGGAAGCGGAGCAACCCGCTCCGGTGGGTTACTGGGTGGGAATCCGCGGCCGGGGGGTCGAAGATCCCGTGCTGCGGACCCAATTGCAGCTTGCCGAAAATATGGGGGTGGTGATCGAGGAAGTCGTTCCCGATAGCCCGGCTCAAAAGGCTGGGCTCCGCAAGCACGACATCGTACTCCGCGCCAATGGCGATGCGGTAAGTTCCATGGTCGTGCTGCAGGAGCATGTCACCAAGAGCAAAGACCAACCCATCGAGCTCAAAATTCTGCGACTGGGCCAGGAACTGGATATCGCCGTGACCCCGGAAACGCGACCGGCTGATTTCAATCAAAAAGTCGAAGAAGTCCCCGGCCCCGGTGCTGGATTAGATCAGCTCCTGCGGCAATTCCAGGGGGGGGCCGGAGGACTGCGCGTGTTTGGCCCCGGCATGGTCCTGCGTGGCAATCGGATTGACCTCGACGCGATGCCCAATGGGATGTCGGTTTCGATCACCCGCGAGAACAACGGGCCGGCACAGATTACGGTTACCCAGGGAGAGAAAAGCTGGACCCTGCGCAGCGACGACGCCCAGGCACTGGCCGAACTTCCCGCCGAGGTCCGCACCTTTGTCGAGGGGATGCTCAATGGCCAAGCCGTCGACTGGCGGAAGGAATTTGGCAATCTCGATTGGCAGGCCGAACTACGGCACATGCTACCGGATCGACTGGGCAATTTACCCGGGATGGCCGACATCGCACCTCAGCAAGACCAATTGCAGCAGCGGATGAAGCAGCTTGAAGACCAGTTGCAACAATTGCAGCAGCGGCTCGATTCCGGTGAAATCGCGCCGCCCGAACCCGCGGCCCCGTAATCAACGAATCACGAGTCTCCCCCGAAAACCAGCCGGTAGCGCAGGCAGG
>CALMBE010000644.1 GCA_937860165.1 uncultured Planctomycetaceae bacterium | reverse complement strand
AGATCAGTTGTTGGCACCAGCCGGCCAAGCGACTTTTTATGTTTCTTGGTGGCGGCAACGGTTTGTTCAATCGCCTTGAGGAATTTCGGATTGTCGAATTCGCCGGGAATGCCGAGCGACACCGAAAGATCGAAATGGCCAACCCACAACACATCGACGCCATCGACTGCCGCAATGGCATCAGCAAAGAAAAAAGGTCCCGGCGGCCAACGGCCTCCGGGACCTTCTGCTACCTGCCGGTTCGGTCGACCCCGCCGACGGCCGAACCGCGAGGCTTAGACCTTCGTCTTGCGGTACATCTTGCTGGTGGCATTGGCCATCGGCTTGGTATCGACAGTCTTCATCGCCAGCGCCGTCGACAGCTCGAAGAACTCACGGGTCTGCTCGCCGAGCTTCACCATCTGCGACTGGAAGAATTCGCTCTGGATCTTCATTGCTTCCTGCAGCGACCGCGAACGGGCGATGTCGCGGGCGGCATCGAATACCGCGTCGGTGTTCGAAAGCGTGTTGGCCAGCATGCGGTCGCCAAGGGTCTTGACGTTGACCTGGGCAAGGTCGGTTACCTCGGTGATGACCGTGGCGGGGGCCGAACGGTTTGGCCTGGCCCAATTGCATCAGCTGCGTGGTCGAGTAGGGCGCGGCAACCACGCCGGTTTCTGCGGAATCTTGCTGGGCGAAGAACTCAACGAACAAAGCCGCGAACGGCTCACGGCGTTTTCGCAATCGACCGATGGATTTGCCCTAGCGGAACTCGATTTCCAGATGCGCGGGCCGGGGGACCTGTTTGGCACGCAACAGCATGGTTTGCCCCCCTTGCGGATCGCGAATCTCCAACGCGACAAGCAGCTACTGGAAGAAACCCGCAGCGAAGCGCAGCTCCTGACAAGCAAAGACCCAGGGCTAAGACACCCCGACCACGCACGCCTCCACAGGCAAATGCTCGTCCGCTACGGCCGGGCGCTGGAGATCAGCGACGTGGGATAGGGGGAAGAATGTATGATGTATGATGTGTGATTGATGATGTGGGGGATAACTAAGGCGAGCCGTAAGCGTTAGCGCCCGGAGCTTCATGCATCCCACTTCCTCCGGGCGAGGGCACCACACCCACCTGTGTGGTCTGCTTACGGCTCCCTTAGGCCTACTTTCTTGTGAAGAGATAAGTCATGGTCCTTCACTTGTCGACGGTTGATCACCGGAGAGTTGTTGCTGATCGCCGGAGAGTTGCTTCGCCAGTCGCACTAGCTCCAGAAACTCGGCCCGGTAACCGTGTTCATCCTGGTGGCTGGCGGCTTGGGCGGTTTCGAGCACGGTGTCAAACGTGGCGTGGCCTTTGTGTTCGGAGTTTCGCAGCAACATCCCGAAGCTCGCCACGGCCGAGGCGAATTGAAAATCCTCACTCGCGTCGACAAATTCTTTTCCTGGATCGACCAGGGGAAACTCAATCCTGGTACTCGTGTCGCCGTCGGGGAGTTTGTAGCGGAGTTTTAATGTCAACAACTCATCACTAGTCGCTCGCGGTTTCGCCGCTGCCTGATACTTGAGCGGATCGGTTTCCCTTGCCGCTTGCGGCTTAGCAGTCGGCACGATCTCATACAGCGCAGTGACAGTATGCCCCGCCCCGATTTCGCCCGCGTCCTTTTTGTCGTCATTGAAATCCTCGGTCCGCAGCATCCGATTCTCATAGCCAATCAAGCGGTAACCACCAACCTGGGCCGGGTTGAACTCCACTTGGATTTTCACATCCTTGGCAATCGTGATCAGTGTGCCGGTCATTTCCTCGACGAGCACCTTGCGGCCCTCGGTGAGATTGTCGACGTAGTGGTAGTTGCCGTTTCCCTTGCCGCTGATGGCTTCCATCATCGCGTCGTTGAGATTGCCGCGACCGAAACCCAACACGGTGAGAAACACGCCGGTCTGCTTGGCTTTTTCCTCAGCCAACCGTTCGAGATCGGCGGTGCTGGTGACGCCGACGTTAAAGTCGCCATCGGTGCAGAGGATCACGCGGTTCACTCCCCCCGAGATGAAATTAGCGACGGCAGTTTGGTAGGCAAGTTGAATCCCCGCCCCCCCGGCCGTGGAACCACCGGCCCGCAGTTGATCGAGCGCGGAGAGAATCGTTTGCTGTTGATCGCCGCGGGTGCTGCCGAGTGCCAGGCCTTCGCTCGAGGCGTAGACCACGATTGCCACCTTGTCGTTTTCGCCCAACTCGCGGGTGAACTGCTTCATGCTCTCGATCAAGAGCGGCAATTTGTTCGGTTCGTCCATCGAGCCCGACACGTCGATGAGAAACACGAGATTCGACTGGGGCCGCGCCTGGCGGTCGATTTCTCGGCCCTTGAGCGCGATCCGCACCAGCCGATGCTCGCTGTTCCAGGGGCAGCCCGCCACTTCCAGGTGCGCGGCGAACGGTTTGTCATCGGTCGGCCCGGCGTAGTCGTAATCGAAATAGTTGACCAATTCCTCGATCCGCACGGCATCGGGGGGTGGCAGCCGGTGCGACTGCTGGAGAAACTGCCGCACGTTGGCGTAGCTGGCCGTATCGACATCGATTGAAAACGTACTCACGGCGTTTTCACCCTGAGCGACGATGAACGGATTTTCGTGAATGCGGGTGTACTGATCGCCGGAAGTGCCGGGGCCGGTCCCTTGTTCGCTGCGTCGTGAAAGTAACATCCCCCAGCGTTCTACTTGTTCCCCCCCTCGACTGTCAAAGTAACCGTCACCCTCTTCCTCGGAATTCGCAAGGCCAAAGCGGTCGAGATTGCTTCCTGGCGATGCATCGATACGAAAACGTTGGCCGGCTTC
>CALMBE010000643.1 GCA_937860165.1 uncultured Planctomycetaceae bacterium | reverse complement strand
GTTGGCTGAGATGGAAGGCATCGCCGACGCCGTCCTGGTATCAGTGGCCAATGTTGTTGCTTTGAATCTCGCCTTGCTCGCGGAGCTAGGGAGATCGTCGCTCCAGTTCGCGGTGGAAGTCGAGCGCAACGGGCGGGCCGTGCGTCACGCCCTACGCGACGAACTTCCGATGGGCTCAAAGCTTGCCGATTGTTTGATCCCTATTGTCCAGTTGCGCGAGCCGAACCGAGGCCTTGTCTCGATCGCCGTCACTTATGCCGGTTGTGTGGGGGCTTTGGCGGGGCTCAATGCCCGCGGCCTGGCCGTCACCAGCGGTGTGCTGCTCGATGGAGTTGCGGGCAACTCGCGATTCCGGCGACAGACATTGTTGACGCGACAATTGTTGGAACAAGCCGACGACGTCACCATGGCTCTTACCGCACTCCAGCATGCACCACCATCAGGTCCGTGGAACATGGTCCTGAGTGCCGCTGACCGGCTGCCCGTTTACGTCGAGTGCGTGGATAAATCGCTCGAAGTGCTCGAAGACCAGCTCGTGCTGGCGGCCAATCACAGGATGCTCTCGCCAGTTGCCACGAACGGTTCAATCGCTTCGGCGAATCGTAGTCAGAAGTTACGTCAATTCCTCGTCGGCTCGTCCCATTCCGCAGCCGATTTGCAGATTGCTCTCTCGAACTACGATATTCAGGCAGACCGCCAATTGTGCGTGCTGATCGACCATGCCAGCGGAGAATTGGCTGTCTACTTCGGTGCGGCTGAGGAATCTCCCGACAAAACTTTCTGCCACTTCGACATTCATATTCTGTTCAACGCCCGTGTGATCGCACCCCCGACCGAGAATCACACCTCGGTTGGGCCTCGCCTGCGAGAGTTTGCCGTAAAACCCTCTGACTTGATCGACGAGCAGGGAACCGCCGAGCGGTTCGTCCTGCGACTAGTTGACGTTTCTTGGCCTCGCAACTCACCTGTCGCGCCGACGTTCAACGGCGCGGCATTAGTAATTGGCGACAATCCGGCGGCCGAAGCGCTCGCGGACCAGTTGCGTAGCCTGGGCGCACTTGTACACCGAATGGCATCGCTCGATTCTCGCCAGGCAGCCCTCGACCACTTGGAGCAACTTTGTGCCGAGCGACCCGTCACGCACCTGTTCTTGATGTCCTCCCGAGACGCTGGCAGTGGTGACTACTTTGATCTTTCTAATTGGCAGCAAGCTTACGAATCGCAAGTCCTGACACCGTTTTTTCTGTGTCAGCGCTGGGTGCAATTAGCCGCTGCCGGCAAGTGGCTCGACAAGTGTACGGTAATAGCGCTCGCCAACTGCAACGGCGATTTCGGTTTCTGTGGCGATGTTCCCCAACCCACAACCGGCGCGCTCACCGGCCTGATGAAGTCGCTTTACCTGGAACTGAAACACATGGGCGGGAACCAGTTGTTCCTTGCCAAAGCCATCGATTGCCCACCGGGTGAGCCGCCTGCGCTGTTGGCCCGCTTCATCTGTCGGGAGCTCGCGGCGCGGACACCCGACTACGAGGTTGCTTATGTCGACGGGGTGCGCTATTTGCAGGTCGCAATCCCGTGCGCGGCCCAGGTCCGTGCAAAGCCGGAACGGCCCCCGCGCGGCAACTGGATCGTGACCGGCGGAGCCCGCGGCATTACGGCCGAGTGCGCCCTGGAACTCGGCCAGCGGTTCGGGGTCAAGTTACACCTCCTGGGAACCAGCACCCTTGAGCGGATCAATCCCGCTTGGCGTGACCTCGACGAAGCGGGGCTGGCCACGCTGCGATCGGAGACGATCCTACGATCTCGTGAGTCAAACGAAAAACCTAACGAAGCCTGGGAACGCGTGCATAAGCAAATTGAGATCGACCGCAATCTTCGGGCCTTTGCCCAGGCCGGTATCGAAGTGTGTTACCACAAGTGTGACGTTGCCGATCGTGCCGCCCTCACCCAAGTACTTGAGCAGATTCGCCGCGAACACGGTCCCATCGAGGGCATCCTGCACGGCGCGGGGATCGAACGCTCCTGCCGCTTGGAAAAGAAACGCACCGAGGATGTGCTGGCTACGTTTGGCTCGAAGATTCTCGGCGCGTGGAATCTCATGGCGCTCACGCGGAATGACCCCATCGGTCACTTTATCGGCTTTGGCTCGGTTAGCGGTCGCTTTGGCAGCTACGGCCAGGTCGATTACTGCATGGCCAGCGACATGCTCTGCAAGCTCGTTTCCTGGTACGGCAACCAACGTCCCTCCTGCCACGCAATTGGTTTTCACTGGCACCCGTGGGACGAAATCGGCATGGCGTTTCGACCTGAAACGCGTTCCGCCTTGCAAAATACCAACGGACTGACGTTTATGCCCAAACGGGAAGGTCTGCGGCATTTTCTGCGCGAGTTGTACGCCGGTCAGGCCGATAGCGAGGTGCTCGTCACCGATCGCACTTACCACAACCTTTTTTACCCCAAGAACATTGACGTCCTAGCTGAAAAATATCGCACGGGCAAACTCGTGGAGTTTCCCACCCGCAAACCTCGCCAAGTGGCTAGTCGCCATGTGCTGCGGATGCGCCCCGCCCCGCTCTCCGTGCAGAGAGCGAATCGGCCAGCCAGCACCGGCCCCGCCTACATATTAGGTGACAATCCAGATGCGTTGGCGCTCGGCGATCTTTTGCTCGCCAGTGGCGTTTCCGTGCAGTTTCTGCCGGTGTGCAACGATTCCGAGTCGACAATCGCACACTTGGAAGCAGCGTGGAAGTTGCAGCCCGCTCGCCACCTGTTCCTGCTCACCGCTCGCGACCAAGAAGCCGGTGAGTTTCACACTGCCGAGGCGTTACGTCGCCGGATGCAGCGTGGTGTCTACTTGCCGTTTCAAGTGACCCAGCGCTGGTTCCAACTGGTGTCGGAACTACCGTTCCACGAGCCCGCCACCCTGGTGGCCGTTACTTCCTTGGGCGGGGACTTTGGCTTCGGTGGAAGTGTAACCGCGCCAGAAAGCGGGGCACTCAGTGGATTGCTCAAGAGCGTCTATGTCGAGGACTCCCGCCACCAGCATACGCGGTTCCGCGTGAAGGTAATCGATAGCCCCCGCGACGAACCCCCGGCGGACATTGCCGTGGCCGTTTGCGCAGAAGTGACTAGCGACACCCCCGAGGTCGAGGTGGCTTGGTCGGGCGGCGAGCGGCGAACGGTTGCGTGCGTCCTGGCTCCTGTCGAGCGATTGCCGCTACGCGATCCACCGCGCGGCAGCACTTGGGTTGTCACCGGCGGCGGTCGCGGCATCACCGCCTTCGCCGCGTTGATGTTCGGCCGACGTTATGGGCTGAAGCTTCACATGATCGGCAAGAGCCCGGCACCCGATCTCGCGGCCCCGTGGCTCCACTGTAACGACGAAGAATTGAAACAATACAAAGTTCCTGTAGTTCGCGAAGCGATTGCCCAGGGAAGGTCGCCGGAAGAAGATTGGGGCCGCATCCGCAAAGGGCGTGAGATTGCACAGATGTTGGCCAAGTATGTCGAGGCAGGTGTCGAAGCCCACTATCACGCCTGCGACATCACCGATGAAACCGCACTGAGCGCGGTGCTCGACTCGATCCGTCGCGCCGACGGCCCCATCGAAGGGGTCCTTCACGGCGCGGGCTACGCCAAGGCGGCCCGCTTTGAAACCGTCACTGGCCAACGGCTCCGACTCACCTTCGGCCCGAAGACCGATGGCACAGCGGCATTGATGCGGCTCACCCGCAAGGATCCCCTGCGATATTTTCTCGCCTTCGGCTCCATGAGCGGTCGTTACGGTGGCAACGGCCTCAGCGACTACGCTGCCGCCAACGAAATGCTGGCTAAGCTGTGCGACTGGTTCCGCCACCAGCGGCCCGATTGCGCGACTACGTGCTTCCACTGGCAAACGTGGGACCGCATCGGCATGGCCATGATTGCCGACGCCGTCGAGATCACCAAGAGCTCGTTCAAAATGAAATTCCTCCAACCGGAGGAGGG
>CALMBE010000642.1 GCA_937860165.1 uncultured Planctomycetaceae bacterium | reverse complement strand
CGGCCGTCGATTTTCTCGCCTCGGAGGTCCGCAATCTCCTCGCCGACGCCGAAGCCAATCGCAGTTACTTTCTGTGCGAATCGATGGGTCGCAGTGCGGGTTGGTTGGCCTACGGAGTGGCGATCGCCGGTGAGGCGAGCCTCGTCGTGAGCGTCGAGGACATCGACGGTAAGTACCGCTCGGAAGAAGAAACCCTCGATAGCAAAACCGGTCAAACCACGTCGCGTCCCGTGATGAACATGGACACCGTCATCCCGCGAATCGTGGCTACCATGACCACTCGCGAGCGCGAGGGCAAGGAATATGGCATCATCGTCATCGCCGAGGGTTTGGCTGAGTTACTCCCCAATAAGTATCTCGAAGGAGTCGGACGCGACGATCACGGACACATCAACATCAGTGCGATCAGCCTCCACGCGATCTTCTCCGAACTGATCTCGAAAGAATACCAACGGCAGACAGGGAAAAAACGCAAGATCAACGCGGTCCAACTGGGCTACGAAGCTCGCTGTGCCAAACCGCACGCCTTCGACGTGATGCTCGGCAGCCAGCTGGGTGTCGGTGCCTATCGGGCACTTGTCGAAAAACAGCTCAATGGAGTCATGGTGTCTGTCTCGGGCCAATTGAAACTCGAATATGTCCCCTTCGAGGATTTGGTCGACCCAGAAACCCTGGTTACCGTAGTCCGCTATATCGAGCGCGATAGCGATTTCCAGCGTTTGACCCGATTCCTGGAAACCTATGTCGACGACGGGCAAACTCACCGCTAGACTACCACCACTTGAGCAAAGGACCGATTCTCTCACGAAAGCACCTCGATGGGTTTTCCCGCACCGTTTTTCAAATGGCGTCCGCACCCCTGGCACGGTCTCGATGCGGGCCCAAGTCCCCCGCGAATTGTGCATGCTTACATCGAGCTCACGCCGTTTGATCGGGTTAAATACGAACTCGACAAGAAGACCGGCTACTTACAAGTGGACCGCCCGAATCGCACCTCTTCGTTTTGCCCCACGCTGTACGGGTTCGTACCCAAAACTTATTGTGGCGACCGAGTAAAGGCGTTCATGCCAGGTGCCGTCTCTGGAGATAGCGATCCCCTGGATATCTGCGTGATCTCCGAGAGACCGATCAATGTGGGAGAAGTGATTCTCAAAGGCCGAGTCGTCGGTGGGCTTCCGATGCTCGACAACCACGAGGCCGACGACAAAATCATTGCCGTTCTCGACAACGACGCGATGTGGGAAAACGTGCATGAAGTCGATGATCTTCCCAAGATTCTCGTCGATCGTCTCCGGCACTATTTCAGCACTTACAAAATGCTCGCTCCCGACGATCCACCGGTCAAAGTGAGCGAAGCCTACGGCAGGGAACACGCCGAGAAAGTGATTCTAGCCGCACTGGCCGACTACGCCGAACACTTCGGCGAGTAAGATAGCCGCCCCTTCCAGGGGCGGTCTTCACTCCGACTTAGCCGTCCAGAGTCCCCTTGGTACTCGGCACGCCCGGCATACGGGGATCGCTCTCCACGGCCATCCGCATCGCGTGGGCAGTGGCCTTGAAGATCGCTTCGGCGATGTGGTGACTATTCCGCCCATAGTGCAACAACACATGCAAATTGCACAACGCATTGGCGGAGACCGACTGCCAGAAGTCTTCGAGCAGTTCACTGTCAAAGTCACCAATCTTGGCCGCCGGAATCGGTGCGCGATACTCCAAAATGCTCCGTCCACTGAAGTCCACTGCGACCGTCACCAGGGTCTCTTCCATCGGCAACGTAAAATGCCCGTACCGACGAATTCCTGCTTTGGTTCCCAGTGCCTCTTTCAGGGCCAAACCTAAACAAATCCCGGTGTCTTCCACCGTATGATGCTGATCGACATGGAGATCCCCAGTGGCTTGAATTTCGAGATCGAACGCCCCGTGTTTCGTAAACAGATCGAGCATGTGATCGAGAAACCCCACGCCCGTGTGAACATCGGATTTCCCCGCTCCATCGAGGGCGAGTTTCAATCGAATTTGAGTTTCGTTGGTCTTACGTTCGAGACTGGCGCTACGTGCCATGGAAGGGTTCTCTGCATTCAATGATTTCGAAGCCGAAAGATTCATCTTACCACGGACCCCTTTGTGAGGCGATTGGTTCAAAGCCCCTCAAATCAAGTGTCAAGCAGCATTTTTATCCACCCTCCAATACTAGTGGCACCCCAAAACCTAGCCGGAGGCACACCTGCCTCCGGGAATTCCCGGACGGCGTGGCCATCCGGCTGAGCAGTTATAGTTCGTGGGCCGGACCAAGATCGTAGGCCGGAACTGCGGAGTACCTTGTTCCGGCAGAGTACACCTAAAGGCGCGAGTTTCGAGTTACGAGGCGCGAGTCAAGAGATTAGGAACAGTTCAAAAATAACTTCGGCACTTTTCGCTTCGGGCGAGCCTGGAAGTAATTTTACCACGGAGCCACGGAGGTCACGGAGAAGATAAGT
>CALMBE010000641.1 GCA_937860165.1 uncultured Planctomycetaceae bacterium | reverse complement strand
GTGGCATCAGGGTCGGTGCGACGCACCAACAAGGCCGCCAAGCCGATGCACGGGGCCGTGTCGCGTTTGCAGGGTTCGCCGACAATCTGCGCAGCGGGAAGTTCGGGAATTTGCTCGGCAATGGGCGCGACCAATTGACGGTTGGTGACGATGAGCGTTTGCTCGGGAGCCACCAGGCCCGCGAGGCGGTCGTAGGTCTGGCGGATCATGGTGGTTTCGCCCACCAGCGACAAGAGTTGCTTGGGAGTCGCCGCGCGACTAGCGGGCCAGAATCGAGTACCGGTACCACCGGCCATGATGACGGCGTGGAGCATGGGGGCTAGGGGCTAGGGGCTAGGGGCTAGGGGCTGGGGAAATGTCCGGCGAGCCCGCTTCAGCGGGCGGGAGGCCCAGAGGCGTGAGCAACAGGAGACCAAACATCCTACCACGCGAGGGTATCGGCGGGCAGGGTGGGGAGTAGTCGATTGCAGAGTTCGCTGGGAAACGGGACAATTGACTGGACTGCATGCGATCGGCGGTCGCGGTTTTGTGCATAGTGTCTGCCCACAATTCGCTGGAGCTTTGTAAAGATGCCACTCATTTTCGAATGGGATAGACGAGAAAGCCCAACTCAACAAATTGAAGCACGGAATTCACTTTGATGAAGCCAAGACCATTTTTAACGATGCGATGTCCCTTACCATTGTCGACAATAACCACTCCCAGTTCGAGGATAGATGGCTTGAACTGGGATTGTCAAACAGTGGCCGATTGCTCTCCGTATGGTATACTGAACGAGGTGGGACGATCAGGATCATCGGCTCACGAATAGCGTCAAGAGTTGAACAAAAGGCCTACTTCGATGCTAAATCCTGAAAACAGTGAAAACGAAATGCAGCCCGAATACGATTTCTCCTTGGGAGTCCGTGGTAAGCATTTTCAAGACTACCGCGCCGGACATGTTGTTCGGATTACCAAATCGGATGGCTCCATTCAGGAATCTCATTTCACCTTGGCGGATGGCGCGGTAATGATTGATCCCGATCTACACGCCAAGTTTCCGACTTCAGAGGCGGTCAACCAGGCGCTTCGTTCCTTGATTGCCAAGTGATTCTCACACCGCTTGCCAGGTTTGTCGGTAGAGCCGCATCGGTGGGTTCTCGCCGCGGAATTGCCAATTCCAGGATTGGTCGCGCCACAAGCAACGCAACATATCGTTGAGTGCCCGGGGGGCGTGGAGCCATTTTTTGCCCAGGGCCCACCAGACGCGGGGCTTGGTCACGAGCGACCATTTTAATTGGCGTAACCAATATTCGCTGGTGAGGAAATAGTCGTGCGTGCCATCCTCTTCGGCAACCAGCGTGAACTCGCCCTGGGCACAGCGTTCGAGTTGCCCCGGTTCGGGGTACCACCCGCCGAAGGCTTCCACGAGATTCGCATAGTGATAATTGAAACTTCCCCGGGGCCAAGCGCGATGGGTTTGGCGAATGGCCTGGGGATCGGCTTGTCCTACCTCGGCCAGATGGATCGCGGTGGTGACAAAGCGTTCACCGGGTCGCAAGAGCGACCGCGCAATTTGGAACAATTCGCTGTAAACGTCATTCACACGGCCCGCGAGGGCATCTTCGAGTTGGGCGAAATGCTCGAGTGATCCGTTGGCCACGATGCCGTGGACTCGCCCCGGGAGTTGTTGCCGCTGGTGGGGAATGTCACGGTAGTTCAGCACCAAGGTGTTTAACTCATGGCGTTGATTCTCGGCCGCTTGAGTTGGTGAAATCGTGATGCCGATCGCGCTCAGTTCGCGCTCTTGGGCCTGTTGCAAGATGCGGCCATATCCACAGCCGATATCGAGAATTCGCTCGCCTGGACGACAGTCTAATTGGTCGAGCAAATAATCGGCCTGGCGACTCTGGGCGGCGAGATAGGCTGCGCGATCGTTGCGATGATCGAGGTATTTGCCATCAGTAAAATCATGAACACCTCCGGCGGGACAGAGGTCGAGCACATCGTAACAGTTGACCACGGTGTCCGTGGCGTGAGGCTGCAAGGTCGGAAGCGAAACGGGTGGTAAGGGGAGTGCGATGGTAGCCATGGAATATCACTTTCTGCGCGGCAGTGGTTCCCCATGGAGGGATCGGCCGCGCGATGTAGAACGGGCAGCATCTCTCGCTATCTTAGGCAGAGAGAATAGCCGGTTGCAGTAACTCTTTTGGGGGGAATTGCCCAAGGCTAGCAAGTTGGCCGGCCGTGGGAGGAACACATCACATCAAGCGAGAAGCGCGCGGGAGTGTTACGGGGAAAGGAGCGCGACCGCCGGTCGCGGCTTTATGGAAGGGCTTCGCAAAATGCGCGGGCGGCGGTTGAGGGGTCGGAGGCGTGGGCGAGCGCACTGCTTACGGCAATGCGGCGAATTCCCGTGGCTAGTACCGCGGGAAGATTTTCGAGTGTGATGCCGCCGAGGGCAAACGCGGGGAGCGAGATCTCCGTGGCGACTTGTTGGAGTAACTCGAGGCCGGGGAACTCGGCGAATGTTTTGGTCCGTGACGGAAAAGTCGGGCCGACGCCTAAGTAGTCGGCCCCGTCGAGCACGGCAGCGCGTGCTTCGGCGATGCTGTGCGTTGACCTGCCGATGATTTTTCGCGGGCCGAGAATCTCCCGGGCGGATTGGATGTCGAGATCCTCCTGCCCCAGGTGAACCCCGTCGGCATTCGCGGCGGCGGCAATGTCGGCGCGGTCGTTGACGATCACCAGACACTTTTCTCCACCCCGCGGGCAGGAACTGTGTACGATCTTGCCCCACTGTCGTGCCCGGTCGAGCAACTGGGAATCGGAGAGTTGCTTGTCGCGGAGCTGGATCATGCCGATGCCGGCTTGGATGAGTTGGAGAATCGACTCGGGGGGAAATTGACCGTCGAGGAGTACACAGAGTTTTATGCCGCTTAGCCGCAAGTGGTTTGTTTGAGTGAGTGAAAAGACTTTTTCGAGGGTGTACCAACGGTAGCGGATCGCTTCGAGTTGCGAGGAGGTGGTCGTGGAAAAAAGTTTGCCGAATTCTTCGAGGCTGCGGAGCGATTGTTTGACCCGTTCGCAACTGGCCTGGCAAACGTCCCAGGGGTCGGTGCGTGAGATTTCCCCAGGGGTCGAAATCGTAGTGCCTACGTCGTGTCTGGTGTCCCGCAGGGCATGTCGATCGGCCAGGGGAAAGGTTTGAACTGTCTCGGCCAAATCGTGGCGAAGTTCTTTCACCAGTCGTGTGAGGTGGGCATCCGCGAGCACAAAGCGGGTAAAATCTTCCACGACACGCAACCCTTCGGTCGCCCGATTGGCGGCGGCGTCGATTATTCTGAGGGCTGCGATTCTTTGGGTGGAGTCGTTGCTCATGGTGGTTTCCGGAGGCAGGTGTGCCTCCGGCTAGGGGGGGGTGAGGATGTATGTGCTAGCGGAATGGATTACCCATTATGACAGTCGCAGCGCGCCAGCCCAGATGCCCAAGTCGCACTTTGCCGTGCTAAAGCGCCCTCGTCTCCAGTCCTTATTATCGTTATCTTCGCACCCGGATGCCCGGCCGGGCCAGTGGTTTGTGCTGCGCACGGGATAGTACCGCCTGAGCATCGAGAGAAGTAGTCGTTTTCGAGCCTGATTTGAGGTTTCTAGGGCGGGTTCTCGCTGGAAGTTATCTTGCCGCACGCTGGGTGCGGGCTAGAGTTTCGAGGCGAAAGTGCGCAGCCGTTGGTCGGCCAACTCGACGATAGGGTTAGGAAACACGTATGTTACGGAGACAAAAACTGCCGAGTTGGGCGTATTTCTGGCCGGGACTTCCGCAACTCTGGAAGCGGGGGTCTTGGGTAGGATTGGCAGTGGCGGTAGGATTTACCACGTTGGTAGACACTTTGCTCTTGGCAAGCTTTGTGTATCACGACTGGATTCCCGCCGAGCAACAGCTGGTTGGGCTGGGCTTGTTGGGGGGAATCTGGCTGACGGCGTGTTGGTGGAATCGCAGCGAGCTGCGTCGGGAAGCGGCTCGGCTGACGAGTGATTCCAATGGTGTCGAGGTGGATGGCGAGGAGGGATCATTTGCCTCGAAGGCACAAGCTGGCGAACAATGGTATCAGCAATCGCAACGTGCTTACTTGCAAGGCGATTGGTTGGCAGCGGAACAACTATTGCTGAAGTTGCTCAAGCAGGATGCGGGCGATGGTGAATCACGGTTGCTGCTGGCCACGATGTGGCGACGACAGGGGCGAACGAGCGAAGCCCGCCGACAGCTCGACAAACTTGCTCGACTGGAAGCAGCCGAGAAATGGGAATACGAAATCGCGTCCGAGCGCGAGCAAATAGCGGCAGCCGAACAACAACCGGAACAAGCGCTTCGCATCGCACCAATCGAGCCAAGCGAAGAAACAATCAACAACGAACCGACAATCCACAACCAGACCCAATCTGAATCCGACCGCCCGCTGGCAGCTTAGCTTGTTTGAAGCAAATGAGTCATGTGGCGTAGAGGCAGTTTTTTCAACGGGAGTTAATGTCCATGTACGAACGATTCACCGATCGCGCCCGCAAGGTGATGCAGTTGGCCAATCAAGAGGCCCAACGGTTCAATCACGAATACATCGGCACGGAGCACATCCTGCTCGGGCTGATCAAAGAGGGGAGCGGTGTCGCTGCCAATGTGCTGAAGAATCTGGATGTCGATCTGCGGAAGATCCGTCTAGAAGTCGAGAAGCTGGTGCAAAGTGGTCCCGACATGGTGACCATGGGCAAATTGCCACAGACTCCGCGGGCTAAAAAGGTCATCGAATACTCGATGGAAGAGGCCCGACACTTGAATCACAACTACGTGGGCACGGAGCACATCCTGCTCGGTTTGCTGCGTGAGCAAGAAGGTGTAGCAGCCCAAGTGCTGATGAATCTGGGCTTGAAGCTCGAAGAAGTCCGCGATGAGGTGCTCAATCTCCTGGGTCACGGGCTGGAAGGCGAGGATTCGCCCCGGGGTGGCCGCGTGGGAGAAATGGCAGAAAGCGGCGAAGGAGGCGGCGAATCGCGCAAGAGCAGCAAGAGCAAGACTCCCGCGCTGGATAGTTTTGGCCGCGATCTGACCGAGCTTGCCAAACAAGGAAAGCTCGACCCGGTGATTGGCCGAGAAAAAGAAATCGAACGAGCGATCCAAGTGCTGTGTCGCCGCACGAAGAATAATCCGGTGTTGTTGGGAGAAGCGGGCGTCGGCAAGACGGCGATCGTCGAGGGCTTCGCCCAGCGAGTGATCGATGGCAATGTCCCCGAGCTGTTGCTCGACCGGCGGATCGTGGTGCTCGACCTGGCGATGATGGTTGCCGGCACCAAGTATCGCGGTCAGTTTGAAGAGCGCATCAAGGCGGTGATGAACGAAGTGCGGCGGGCGCGCAACACGATTTTGTTCATCGACGAACTGCATACCTTGGTGGGTGCCGGTGGTGCCGAAGGTGCGATCGACGCCTCGAACGTGCTCAAGCCGGCCTTGGCCCGCGGCGAGATCCAATGCATCGGCGCGACGACTCTCGACGAATAT
>CALMBE010000640.1 GCA_937860165.1 uncultured Planctomycetaceae bacterium | reverse complement strand
GTCGGCGGGGGCATGATCAAAACCAAACAAGCCTTCGGCGACTGCCAGCTCCACATCGAATGGTCCGCTCCTGAACCTGCAAACGGAGAAGGCCAAGCTCGCGCCAACAGCGGCGTGTTTCTCATGGAAGCCTATGAATTGCAGGTGCTCGATTCCTACCAGAATACAACTTATTTCGATGGCCAGGCCGGTGCGATTTACAAACAATCGCCCCCCATGGTGAACGCGATGCAGCCCCCGGGACAGTGGAATGTGTACGACATCGTGTGGACCGCTCCACGCTTCAAGGAGGATGGTACCCTCGAATCGCCTGCCTTCGTCACGGCCTTGCATAATGGCGTGTTGATTCACAATCATTTCGAGCTCGCCGGGGGGACGTCTTGGAATGAACCCGCCAACTACAAATCCCATGCCGCAAAGATGCCGATCTCGCTCCAAGACCATGGCGGCCCGGTCCGCTACCGCAATATCTGGGTCCGCGAGATTAAGCAAATCCAAGGGAGTCCCGAGTCTGAGCCGTCGTATGTCGATCACTCGAATGGCAAGAAATGGAAGGCCAGCGAGGCACCCCCGGCGGGATAGGAAACTCCTCGGACTTGCCGACCTAATTAAGTCGTAGGCCGGAACTGCGGGGTACCTTGTTCCGGCCTACAATCTCCGGCGTGGGCATGGTATCGCGAGCAAGCATGGCCACAGCGGAGTACCGCCGTGGCCATGGCACCCTCATTTTTCGGTTTGACACAGTGCCAGCGCCTACGGCTCATGACATGTTTTGAGACAAAGCCTGGTTGCATGCGCAGCCAGAGAGCGGTCGGGCTGGGATTCGAACCCAGGGAACCCGGAGGTTCGCCGGTTTTCAAGACCGGTGCATTCGACCACTCTGCCACCCGACCGAAGGAGGAAATCTAGAGCAATTCGGAAGCCATCAAGGGAACCACTAAGGCACGAAGGTCACGAAGAAAACCGGGCAAATTCAAACACAATCGTTGGCACTTTCCACTATCAATACTTAGGTCGTAGGCCGGAACAAGGTGTTCCGGCCTACAATCTGCCTGTATTCCTTGGTGCCCTTGGTGCCTTAGTGGTTATTCGACCCCCTCCACTTGTCATTTTCAACCATTTCCAGTAGAAATACGAGTCCGAGGTCGACTCGGACCAGTATCCAATTATCAGTCACCTTTCATAGCCCGAGAGGTTCACTTTCGCAAGGAGAAATTCGTGGGAGCCAGTGAACGAACCCGAGAACTTTCCCGTCGCCGCAAGCGACATCAAAAACTTGCCCATCTCAAGAGCAAGCTCCCCAAGGCGACTCAGTCTGAGAAGCTGGAAATTGTCCGCAAACTCCGCGAGATGACCCCCGGTGCCGAGAAGCTGATCGCCGAATGGCAACTGGTCGAAGCCGGACGGTAACTTGCCACTGATGAAACACTGATTGAACACGGCCATTCAGTTTTTAGTGGTCGTGCATGTGTCAAAAAAAGTGCTTCTTAACTGCGTCGACAAGGATCGCTTCCCTCAAAAGCAGTGGTCCCAAAAAATCCGTGTTTCGTCCGTGAAATTCCGTGGCTACTTCTCCCGCTTGAGTCATCGGCTGGTTCAGGGTTTCGCTGCGGCGAACGTGAAGTCGTCGTCCGCGAAGTCGATCTCGATGGTCGAGTCCTCGGGGTATTCTCCCCGCAGCAGTTCCGTGGCCAGCGGGTTCTGAATCGACTGCTGGATCACCCGCTTTACCGGCCGCGCTCCAAATGCGGGGTCGTATCCTTCGCTGGCAATGTGATCGCGGGCCTGGTCGGTCACTACCAGATTGAGGTGTCGATTGCGGAGCAGCGATTCCATCCGCACCAATTGCAAGTCGACTATTCTCCGCACCTGGTCTCTTGAAAGCGGATGGAACACGATTGTTTCATCGATTCGGTTCAGAAACTCAGGCAAGAACCGGGTCCGCAGTGCTTCGCTCAGGGCCTCCTTTAAGTCGTCGGTAGAGCCCCCTTCGCTGGTGATCTGCTGAATCAACTGGCTCCCCACGTTGCAAGTCATCACCACGATCGTGTTGGTAAAATCGACCGTGTGCCCGTGATTGTCGGTGAGCCGACCGTCGTCGAGTACTTGCAGCAGGATGTTGAAGACATCGTGATGGGCTTTTTCGATTTCATCGAGCAGCACCACCGAGTAGGGTCGCCGCCGCACCGCCTCGGTAAGTTTGCCCCCTTCCTCGTAGCCGATGTAGCCGGGAGGGGCACCGATCAAGCGGCTCACCGTGTGCTTCTCCATGAACTCGCTCATGTCGACCCGCACCATGGCGTTTTCATCGTCGAACAACGTCTCGGCCAGTGCCTTGCACAGCTCGGTCTTGCCGACTCCCGTGGGACCACAAAACAGGAACGAACCCACGGGACGATCAGGATCCTGCAAACCGCTGCGACTCCGGCGGACCGCGTTGGCCACGGCCGTTACCGCGTGGTCCTGGCCAACCACCCGCTGGTGAAGCCGCTCTTCGAGCACCAACAACTTGATGCGTTCGGTCTCCATCATCCGCGTGACGGGGATCCCGGTCCACGCGCTCACCACTTCGGCGATTTCGTCGGGGCCCACTTCTTGGCGTAAGAGACGCTTGCGCGCCGCGCCCGCTGAAGTGGGCTCGCCCGGGGTTTGACGGGATTCGATTTCTTCGAGTTGCTGGGTAAGTTGCTTGCGGCGAACGTCGAGTTCATACAGCGATTGATAAAGGGCTTCGGGAACCAACTCACCTGCCGATTGCTTGTCTTTGATCGTCGCCGCCAGTTGCTCGGCTTGGTGCGAAACACCCAGCAACTGTTCCCGGACCTGCTGCACATCGCCGACGCCGAGTTTCTCGCTCTCCCACTGTTCGCGCAAGTTCGCCAATTGCTTTTTGATCTCGGTCATGTCTTCATTGACTTCCTCGAGTCGCTCGCGGGCGTGCTCCTCGGTCTCGTCGGCCAACTGCCGGGCGGCCAGTTCGAGCTGCATCAGCTTGCGCTGCAATTGGTCGATCTCGGTCGGCACGCTTTCCAGTTCCATCGCCAGCCGACTCGTAGCTTCGTCCATGAGGTCGATGGCCTTGTCAGGGAGAAATCGGTCGGCAATGTAGCGATGCGACAATTCCGCTGCCGCGACGAGAGCGGAGTCTTTGATCTTCACCCCCTTGTGATGCGCTTCGTACCGCGGCTTTAAGCCCCGCAGAATTGCTATCGTGTCCTCGACATTCGGCTCGCCCACCATCACCGGTTGAAAGCGGCGTTCGAGGGCGGCGTCTTTCTCGATGTATTTGCGGTACTCATCGAGCGTGGTCGCCCCGATGCAACGCAATTCGCCCCGCGCGAGTGCCGGCTTAAGCAAGTTCGCGGCATCGTTGCCCCCCTCGGCAGCCCCCGCCCCCACGACTGTATGCAGTTCGTCGATAAACAGGATCACTTTCCCGCCGGAATCTTGGACCTCGCGGAGTACGGCCTTGAGTCGCTCCTCGAACTCGCCCCGGAATTTAGTCCCCGCGATCAACGCCCCCATATCGAGCGCAATCACACGCTTGTTTTTGAGACTCTGCGGAACGTCGCTCTGCACGATTCGCAGGGCGAGCCCCTCAGCAATTGCCGTCTTGCCCACGCCTGGCTCGCCGATCAGCACCGGATTGTTTTTCGTCCGCCGCGAAAGCACTTGCATCACACGCCTGATTTCCTGATCGCGGCCGATCACCGGGTCGAGCTTCCCCTGCTCGGCGCGGGCCACCAGGTCGATGCCATATTTTTCCAGGGCCTGATATTTCGCCTCGGGATTCAGGTCGCTCACCCGCGCCGAACCTCGCACCTGCTTCAAGGCCGAGAGAATGTCCTGTTCGCCGACGGCATTGAGTTTAAGCACCTCTTGGGCCTTGGACTTTTCCTTGGACAGTGCCAAGAGCAGGTGCTCGGTCGAGACAAACTCATCCTGCATCGCATCGGCCTGCAACTGGGCCGCATCCAGCACCTTGCTTACCGCAACGCTGAACTGCGGCGGCGCCCCGCCGCTGGCCTTGGGAAGATGCCCCAGTTCCGCCTCGAGAATCTTGTGCAGTTGGCCTTGATTGGCACCGATCCGGTCCAACAGGGGCCGCACGATTCCCTCCTGTTCCTCGACCAGCGACGCCAAGAGATGAACAGGCTCGAGCTGGGGATTCCCCGCTTCAGCCGCCATCTCATGTGCCCGTTGCACGGCCTCTTGAGCCTTGATCGTCAGTTTGTCGAATCGGAGAGCCATCGGAAAAGGGTTCAGGGTTTAGGGTTCAGCAATTGTGCAGCGAGCCGGGGAGTCCTCTCCCCCGGCGTGTTGTTAATTATAAGAAGGTGTTCGGAAATTTACGTTGCCGTCATTTCCGCGTAGACGGGAATGACGATTGGACAAATCTTATCAATGTAAACTCCCGGATGCCTTCAAGTAATTATCGCGAGCAAGGTATTGAAATGAAAGTCAGCACGCGGAAAAATAATCTGGCACGGTGTGCTTCGGAGGTCTGTTATTCTTTTTCCGCCGTGCTATTTCTTCCTCCCGGGTTTATCTTTGCCGCCCTTTTTTTCCTCCATTGGTGCGTACTGCTCCGGCAGCGAGTTGACAATCTTCACCGTCTCGACGCTCACCCGCACGACCTGGCCCACGAGGCGGACGATGTATTCTTCGTCGTCGGGATTGTTAGGATCGCTGGTGATGCCGCTCCGCTTATCGGTGCTGACTTGGTACTGGTCGATCACCCAGTCGAGCGCGCTGCGGTTCCCCAGGCGATACTTGATGCTTCAAACTGACATGCCCTAATTCGAATTTATTGTTAAATCTAAATCTGCCCTAGTGGCATTTCCTAATTTTCAGGATGAACAATAAAGACAACGTCAGATATCGAAGTGTAAGACTCACTTTCCCACATGAAATCTACCTGACGTCCGGGGCTTGTGCCCACGCTATCAAGATATTGATTGATTTGCTTATTCAGGAGCGGCTTTGCCCGCTTTAGTCGCCACGATGCGAAGAAGTTAGACTTATCAATGAGAACCAGAAAAAGCCTATTTGAGGCATCGAACCGGCGAACCCCCTGATTCTCATATAGCCAGTTTATCAATCCGATTGAGTCCTCTTGGCAATCCGAAATCACATTTAGCCGATATTGCCGAAGCTCACGTACAAGCAATTCCGAGTCGCCGTCTGGATGGTCCGCAATCTTGTTCCATAAATCCTCTAGCAGACGAGCCTCAGCCATGCTTTTATCGAACTTAATTCCCTTAGTTCTTGCAGCTTTTTTCAAGAGAGTTAACTCCGGCTTATGCCCATCTTTCTTTCGTAGGTCTTTTACAAAGCCTTCGGGCAAGTACGTTACCTTCAGGTCAAAGGGCACCTTGCCAACGAAAAAGTCAATCTTCTTCACCTGGCCGACGGCGGGTAAGACATTTACGTGATCGCGAAAGACATCTTCAATTATGATAGAAGTCCAGTGATTATACCATGAGCATAATACGTAACCTCGTAAGCTGTTGAGTAATTCATTATCGATTCTTGCATTGAGGGCATCGAAATCTGTGATTTTCTTGACGTAACTGTCGATTATGGTTTTTTCCAAACTATTCTGTTGCAGTCCACCCCAATCAAATGCCAGCATCTTATAAAGTTCGCTTACAAGCGATGGCTCTTTCTTCGTTCGAACTGCCCGTTCCTTTAAGTAAATCGATCTGATAGTTAGATCCAGTATTTTTTCGTCGCAAATAGGATTCTCAAAGGCAGCGCGAAACATTGCCTTCGCACCAGTGGGTACAGCCATTCCCAAGGTGGTAAAAAGGTTCTCCAAATGTTCGCGTCTAGATAACGACCGTAATTTGAGGTATCGCAATCCTTCCGCAGATTCCGCAAGTTCGCGAATGCGATCTTGCTTGAACATCTTTTCTGCGTCGACAAATCTCATTCTACTTGCCTTCAGTCAGAAGTTCGGGCAGTGAGTTTGTCCATCCTGGGATTTCTGTGAGTCCTCTGTGTTGGCATGACAAGCCATTCGTAACCTTGCGAGTGAAGACTAGTGCCCAATCTGATTTCATAGCACCCTTGCGATTATCTTGCACAACGGAATTGGCTGAATAATTGCAAGGAAAGCAACCAGTGTAATTCAAGGTTGAGTTAGCTGGAGCAACGGCAGTATCGCGTATGGCAGACCAAGCATCGCGCTCTCTCGCATTAACTGAAATACTACCGGCTGGAAGCCGGTAGGTTCGACGGATTTCGTGAGCTACGGACTGGAAGTCCTTCGCTCACGAGAAAGTGCCCCAAACCCACCTGTCACTGTCACACGATTTCATCCGGACTTGGTAGTATGCGGCATCCGGGTTCTCGATTTGTAAAAACACTGACACGCTCCAGATTTGAGGATTTTCGATCGCCCTAAAGGTTTCGCCTGAAGGCGAGGGTTTTAGACCCATCGTTGAGACAATAATACGACGAGATGTCCATCAACAGCAAGAATTCGCGCCGACTCTTGAAAGAACATTCGCATCGAAGTTTGGTATTGCATCTCACCCTTACCACGTTCTTTTGCATTTGAAATAACGATTTCATCTTCAAAGGCTGGCTTCATGCCAAGTAAAGAATTCCAAAATTCACTTAATTCTAGATATGGAACCCTATCACTATGAGGCGGATCAGTAATGACAAGGGCGGCAGTGTTGTCTGGAATTTCCTTCAAGGCTTTTCGGCAGTCTGACAGTTCAATGTGAAAAGCGGCTTTGTAACCAACAACGTCAGCTATGCTGCTCGAGGCGACTGTATCGCGTTTTTCATCCAATCCTTTTAAGGCCTTTAAGAGTTTTTGAAATCGATTCTCAAAACAATTCCAAACATTGACTTCAAAATGTAGGGGCGGTCGCCAATATCCTATTACCCAACTTCCGACTTCGACCTTCTCCGATGATTTACCTATAGTTTTCCCTCGACCAGAAACTGCGAAAACCATGCGTGTCATCTGGCCGGAAGCAGCCGTCAAGCAAAGCCGTAAAGCCGATTGGATTGAATCAGGGCAGTTGCCAATCGCTTCAATAAGCATATCAAGATTGCGCTGAGCGCGTGGCGTAAGCAAGCTATCGAGAGACATATCCGGCGAAGCATTGATGCGTCCATTCGAAAAGAATTGTGGACAGCGCACAAATCGGCTGCGATAACCACAAAATGAATTGCAAAGAGATAAATCGTGCTGCGAAGGTTTAAGTTCGCGTCGGGCTATGCCAGCATTTCCCTTTATCCACACTTGCTTTAGTTGTTCTCGTTCCCACAAATAGTGAGTTGCAGTCTCGCCACTGTCAAGCGAGTAAGAATCGAAAATACGCGATTTTACTTCAGACTCAATTTGTCGAATGCTACTGAGTATGGCTCATCGCAAAAGTAATGCAACAATCGATGTTGACGCAGGTGGCTGAAATGCAAATAACATGCTCATCATGGATGAGCGAACGAATTCTACCTACGAGGTGCGGTTGCGGGCAGTGAACGCGGTGCTCCGGGGACGTTCGATGTCGGATGTGGCGGACGCGTTTGGTGCGAACCGTTCAACTGTCGGTCGTTGGGTATCTCGATTTCAAGAGGAAGGGAACGAAGGTCTCGTCAGGCGACTTACCAGTGGTCGTCCGCGGAAATTAGAAGCGTT
This sequence comes from uncultured Planctomycetaceae bacterium, assembly GCA_937860165.1. Taxonomy (GTDB): domain Bacteria; phylum Planctomycetota; class Planctomycetia; order Pirellulales; family Lacipirellulaceae; genus Bythopirellula. The sequence continues at coordinate 2,440 of CALMBE010000640.1, read as the reverse complement.
GACGGAAGAGAAGCTCCGCAAGATCGTCTTGCAGCCCGCGTCGAGCTTTGGATACGAATCCGATTTGTGGACGGTCGGCCGACTTCATGGTGTGATCAATCAGCGGTTTGAAGTCGATGTTTCCAAAGACACGATCTGGCGAAGGCTTCGGGAAGCCGGGCTAACCTACCAAAAGCCGGAACGTGAATACTACGAGCTTGATGAGCCATCGCGACAGGCATGGCTCAAGCAGGTCGTCCCTAAAATTCGCGAAACCGTCCGAAAATACAAGGCCATTCTTTACTTTCAGGATGAGGCGAACGTGTCGCTTACCGCTTTCCTGGGGAAAACCTGGTCGCCTTGCGGCCAGACGCCGAAGGCCAAAGTCACCGGCAAGCGTGGTGGCGTCGCGGCGATGTCGGCGATCAGCCAGCGTGGGCACTTGCTATTTCGCCTGCACAACAAGCGGATTGCCTCCCCGGAGGTCATCGCTTTCCTCCATCAGATGCTGGTGCATCATCGCGGCCGCCATCTGGTCGTCGTCATGGATCAAGCTCCCCCTCACACCTCCGGAAAAACAACCTCCTTCATTGATGGCGAGAATCGACTTCATGTGTTCCATCTTCCGAAATACTCGCCCGACTGGAACCCCGATGAGAAGGTCTGGAATCACTTGAAACACCAAGAACTGGTGCGACATCAGGCAAAAACCAAAGACGAACTGACAAACCTCACTCGCAGAAAACTCCAAAGCATGGCCAAACGCCCACGCCTCATGCGCGGGATATTCTTCCGCTGTTGTGTTGCAGAACTTTTCGGATGAGCCATACCAAGAACCGACCCCTTTCCGAGCTATTTGATGTTGCCGATGACGCGTTGGTAACCGACGAGTGACGGCGTGCCGTGGTCGGTCACTTCGAGAATGATGTGGACTTGCTTGCCGGGTTCGTTCGGCACAACAAAGCTGGCTTTGGCCAGCGAATCGCTTTTGGCAATGGTTACCGTCGTGGTAGCCGAATCCACGTCGGCGTATGGCCACCATTTGCAGGTCAGTTTGTTGCCATCAGGGTCGGTGGCGGTGGCTTCGAGCTTCACCATTTCGCCGGCCTTCACGTCACGATTAAGATTGCCTGTCAATTTGGCTACAGGCGCGTGGTTGGCATCTTTGAATTCCTTCACGCACCAGTCCAGCCGCGCGGCGAAGTCGTTTTGCGCCGCCGGAATCCAGCGCCAATACATCTTGTTGCGGTCGCCATCATCCTTGAGGGTTTTGTCCGTGATGTGATTCGGAAACGCCGGATCGTCATACGCCGAACGTCCGCCCCAGCCGCCGAGCGTGTAATCCTCATGCGCCTTCAGGCCGTTGTTCACGAGGTGGAGGAACGACGGCGTGTCGCCTTCGCTGACATATTTCTGCGGGCACAACGCGCCGAGTGGGCCGTGGCCGCGGGTCATGTTATTCGAGACCCACTGGTAGTTCATGTAGGTCTGAATCTCCGGTGGGTTGGCGCAACCCTTCTCCTTCCGGGGATTGTCGCTGATGCTCTCGTAATCCCACACGTTATCCCAGCGGTAGGCCTCGTTGATGTGGGCCTGCGGGATGTTGGTCTGAATCCAGCCGCCGCCGCCGTCTTGATACCAGATGCAGTAGTTGCGGATGCGCGACGCGGCGTATTCAAACTTCTCCTTCGGATACGCGGCCTTCAACTTCCACAATGCGGACGCCGTGGTGTTCGCGCCACCCCACGACAGGACGTGAACAGGACGCGGATCATTGTCCAACAACGTATCAATGATGAGTTGTTCGCCGGGGGTCTTTTTCGTCTCCATGTCCGGCGGCGCGACCCAGAGGTCTTTGATGTTCTCATTGCCGACGCGACACACGCTGCGCAAGTAATCCGCGCTCGGATAATCCGGGTTGTGCTTGCGCAGATTCGGCAACACCTGCTCATACGCGGCCAACTGATCTTCCAGCCACGGTTCTTTGCTGTGGCCGTTCTTCTGAAACTTGGAATTGACCTCCACAATGCCCACCACGTCGAAGTCACAGGTGTAGAGCAGAAAACGAATCATGCTGCTGTGATCGTCCACTTCCCCGTCGGTCGTGGCGATAACGCGGGGCTTGCCATCTGCAGCCCGGACGGGCGTCTGAAAGAAAGCGAGCGCTGCAGCGCCTGCCGCAATGGTCATTGTAAAACGCGCCCCCGCGCGGCGCAGCGCGACGGCTTTCAACGGGAGTTCGTGGTCGGTCATTTGGGAACCTCCGAAAACTGCTTTTCGGAGTTGAGTTGAGGGTGATGGTTCGGTTTGAGGTGTGACGGGTTTCATGGCGGCTCCTTTTGTGGGTGATATTTTTGACTTTGATCGTTCGCGGTTGATTGGTTTTCGGTCGTTTCGGGTTTCAGACATCGGTTTTCAGGCGGCGATCCGTGGCAGTAACTTCAACCGCACGATTTGTTCG
>CALMBE010000639.1 GCA_937860165.1 uncultured Planctomycetaceae bacterium | reverse complement strand
GCGGTGTTGGTTGTGTCGACTCGAACCCCAAAGTTAAGATGTGACAAAGCACTAGCACTGAAGTTCAATTTCCTATATTACTTAACCTCCATGAAGGGCTTATCTGCCGAAACTATTAACGAAGTCGATTTCTGCGGCAAGATGGCCACTGCTGCCACGGCTTTTTTTGCCACGATTCGAGACAACTGTCCGTTCGTGGAAGTGCGGATCGAGGGCCTGGGCAGCAGTAAGAGTAAGAATGCTCGGAAGGACTTGCGTTTCTACGGCGTCAATAACAAGGTGCTGCTGACGGGTGAAGTTAAACTCCCTCGGAAAAACATTAACGCGTTTGACTCGAAGCTGGTCAAAGACGCTCACGACAAAGCCGAAGAGGCGAACGTCCAGTATTATTTTACCTGGGATGTGAATACGTTCGTTCTGTGGGACCGCGCACTCTGGGACAAACCGCTATTGGAGCGGCGAATTAAGGTCTGGTCGCAGCGACTCAGTCTCTCTTCGCCGGAAGAAGTCGCCCGACCCGAAACTCTCAACCATATCGAGCAGCGGTTTCTGCCAGACCTGCTGCGCGATTTGTGCGACATCGTATCGGGTCGCCGGCGTGACTGGGCATTGCCGCCCGACGAAGTGTTTTTGCAGTCCCTGGAAAGCCATCTGGAGTGGCCCGTCATGCTGTTGCGGCAGCATCTGCATCAGAAGACGGATTCCGACAAGGCCTTTGACAAACGCCTCCAGGAATGGATGGTCGCGAACGATCTTCAGGTCCGTCGCAAACAACCCGACGAATGGCGGAAATCGCTCGATAGCGGTGCCCGATCTCTGGCCTACATCTGGACCAACCGCTTTATCTTTTACAAAGCCCTGCGGGCGCGTTTTCCAGAATTGCCAAAGCTGGAACTTGGGCCCAGCATCAAGACCACTGCGCAGGCGCTCAGGCGGCTGGATGAAATTTTCAAGAAGGCTGCTGATCGCAGTGGCGACTACGAAACGCTTCTTTTTCCCGATACGCACGACTGGGCCAACGAGCTCGTGTTCACGGCGGACGGGGCGGTTGATGCGTGGCGAGGGTTCCTGCGTGGCATCGAGAGCGTTGATTTCCACGAAGTGTCAACCGATATTGTCGGCCTCATTTTTCAGAAGCTGGTCAGTCCCGAAACGCGGCATCGTTACGGCCAACACTTTACGGGTGCCGATCCCGTGGACCTGATTAACTCGTTCTGCATTCGTCGGGCGGACGCCAAGGTTCTTGACCCGGCATGCGGCTCGGGGTCGTTTCTGGTGCGGGCCTATTACCGCAAACGAGCGATGAACGCCAAGCAATCGCACGTCGCCATGCTCAACGACCTGTTCGGCTGCGACATCGCGTTGTATCCCGCTCATCTGGCGACGCTCAACCTGGCATCGCGGGAAATCAACGACGAAGCCAACTATCCGCGCATCGAACGGCGCGATTTCTTTGACCTGAAATCGGACTCTCCCTTCTGCTATCTGCCGACGCACGCCTCGCAAGAGAAAGTGCCGGTGCTGCTGCCGCCGCTCGACGCAGTGGTCGGTAATCCTCCCTACGTGCGTCAAGAGAAGATCGGCAAAGAGGAAAAGCCAAAGTATGCACTGGCTGTTGCCGAGGCTTTCAAGGGGACCAAGCTTTCGGGTCGTGCGGACCTGCATTGCTACTTCTGGCCCCATGCCACGCGATTCTTGAAAGAAGGTGGCATGTTCGGATTCTTGACCAGTGGGCAGTGGCTTGACGTGGACTATGGGTTTGCGCTGCAGCGGTGGATGCTGCAGAATTTTAAGATCATCGCGATCATGGAGAGTTCCACCGAGCGGTGGTTTCCGGACGCCCGCGTCAAGACCTGCATTACGATTTTGGAGCGCTCCAGCGACGAGGCCGCGTGCCGCGAAAATCCCGTGCGGTTTGTAACATTCGAGAAACCGCTCTCCCAGGTCATCGGCAAACCAGCGAGCAGTGGCGTGGGAGGAGAGGCGGAGGAGCAGGAACAGATTCGGCAAAAGGGGGTGGATCGCGTGCGCGACGCCATCGAGCGGACGACCCGCAATGTCCACGTCGAAGGCTGGCGGATCCTCGTCAAACGCCAAGGAGACCTCTGGGATGAAGGGGTGCGGGCCGGAACCGTGCTTAAAGACACACCACTGGATGAAGCGGATGACGATGAGGATGAGGACGACAAACCGAAGGTTGCCAACGGCGGTTATTTGACCCCCCACCTGGCAGCCGCCAAAGGCGATTATGCAGCGGGCAAATGGGGTCGGTTTTTGCGAGCGCCGGACCTTTACTTTGAGATCATGGAGCGGTTCAAAGGCCGCTTTGTCCCATTGGGGCAGTTGGTTGACATTCGCTTTGGAGTCAAGACGGGATGCGACGATTTCTTTATGCCCAAGGATGTGACCGATTCACTCCTTAGTGAGTACGAGGATGATAAGGAGTTTCGTAAAGCGGTGGGCGTCGCACGCAAGGAAGTCGTTGCGGGTGACTTGCGAATAATTGAAGACGGCGCGGGAACTTATCACCCCATCGAGCCGAAGTTCCTTCAACCAGAAATGCACACGTTAAGGGATCATCGCAGGCCAGTTGCGCGCGCAAAGGATATGCAGCGAGTGTTGCTGACAGTGAGTGGTGGCTTGTCATCTATCAAAGGAACACACGCTTATCGCTATATCAAGTATGGACAGGAGACTACCTACACTAGCAATAAAAGTAAAGTGGTTCCTGTCCCTGAAAGATCAACTTGCGCCGCTCGCGATCCTTGGTACGATCTTCGACTCGGCCCCAATCGAGGCTTCGCATTTTGGCCGATGGCTCACCATTATCGTCATGTAATTCCTGCCAACCCAGACGATGTGGTTTGCAATCATCGCATGTTTGACCTTCTCAAAGCCAAGTTGACAAAGGCACAGTGCAACGTACTTGTGGCCGTGTTAAACTCAACGTGGATCGGGCTGGCTAAGACGTTTTACGGGCGATACACGGGCACGGAAGGGTCGCTAGATACCGAGGTCATTGACGTCGAGCTGATCGACGTGCCGGACCCTCGTACCGCAACAGCCGATGTCGCGTCTCGTTTAGTTAGAGCATTCAAATCCTTGTGTAAGCGAGACATTGGCCGGCTGGTTGAAGAAGCTCTTATCGATTGCCACTCCTACGAGCGCGCGTTAGAACTTGCCAGCCGACGTACCACGCTTCCGGAAGAGCTGACGCAGCCCGACCGGCGTGAGTTGGATGATGCGGTGTTTGAACTGCTCGGGGTTGAGGACGCGCACCAGCGCTCCGAGCTCGTCGATCGACTCTACGAACAAACGGCGCTCCACTTCCGCGACGTGCGGATCATGGAAATTCAGAAGATGGAGGATCGCCGCTCGGGGGGCAGCACCAAGTTCGCCACCGCCGATCATGCCGCCGACGCTTGGGATGCGATTGACTTGACGGATTTGACACCGCTCGCCGAATGGGTCCAGGATCATGTTAGCGGAGACTGCGAAGTTGTAAGCATCCCCTCGGATCGACCGGTCTACCGTGCCAAGGGGGTGATGTTCGACAATGAAACCGTGTACTTCGGTAAGTCGCGCCGCCATCACATTGTTTGCCACTCTCGTGGTCAGGCGGATTTGATCGCGCGAATTGCCACCCTGGGAGTAACCGGTGACGTGACCGTGCCCAGTGCGGATAAGGTTGCGATGAAACTGCTAGGTGCGCTCAGTGTTCGGCACGAAAAAGCCGCCACACGTTTACGCGAACTAGCAGCCAGCCGTAGCGGCGACAGCGACACACAAGAACAAGTATTTAACTTATTGGAAAGGTGGTATGTAATCGGAAAGCCCGCAGGGCGATCCTAATGTACTGCCTATTTTACCGTGATTTGTGACCAAATCACATTTTTTCCTGCCGCGCGAACCAACCAAGCCTGCCGTTCGTAGCGGCAGTTGAGGGGGTCAGGTATGGACAAAATGCCTGTCGAGGCGTTACCCTTGGGCTAGGATTGTGGCTCCGGCAGAAATGGGACTTGAGGCGTGTCTCGGCGAGTCCCGCTATCGTCGGCTCCGGTCCTTCCCTGGCCGGTGTTGGTCCAGCCAACAGGCTGATGTAGCTATCGGCCCCCGACCTGCCCTGTGCCGAGTCTGGCACAACCGGCCCGACTGATTTGCCGTTTATTTTTTTCATTCGTTTTGAAATATCGATCCGCTTTTTAATTGCGAGAAATCCATGAGTGTGACCCACCCCGCTTCCACCACTGCGTCGCCGGACGATGTGGCGATGATCGAGGCCGAGGGCCTGTCGAAATTTTACGGGAATTTTGCGGCTGCCCGGGACGTAACATTTTCGATCAAGAAAGGCGAGGTCGCTGCCTTCTTAGGACCCAACGGTGCGGGCAAGAGCACGACCATGAAATTGCTAACTGGGTATCTGGCCCCCTCGGAAGGTGTGGCCCGGATCGCAGGGTGCAACATGTCCACGGACCGGCTGGAAGGTGCGCGGCGCTTGGGTTACCTCCCCGAGAATGGGCCGTTGTATCCCGACATGAACCCGCGGAGCTTGTTGCAGTTTTTTGGTCAATTGCGGGGAATGGGTGAACGGCTGATGCAGCAGCGAATCGAAGCGGTCGTCAGAATATGTAATTTGGAATCGGTGATCGGCAAGCCGATCGGGAAGCTTTCCAAAGGATATCGCCAACGGGTGGGAATGGCCCAAGCCTTGATGCACGATCCCGACGTGCTGATCCTCGACGAACCCACGGCGGGCCTCGACCCCAATCAAATCCGCGAAGTCCGGCGATTGATTCGCGAGCTGGGCGAAACGAAAACGATTTTGCTTTCGACGCACATCCTGCAGGAAGTCGAAGCCATGTGTAATCGCGTGCTGTTTATCAACGAGGGCCGCCTCGTGTTTGACGGCACTCCCGCTGAACTGGGGCGCGAACACGAGAATCTCGATGAACGCTTCAAATCCCTCACCGCTGCCGCTGTTTGACCTTGCCTCGACCTCCCCATCAGTAACTCAGTACCCCTCGCAGTAGGAACCCGGCCATGAATTGGAATGTTCTCAAATCGATTTTCAAACGCGATTTTGTGAGCTATTTTTCCAACCCGACAGGTTACGCATTTATTTGTGTGTTTGTGGTGTTGAGTGCCTTGGCAACTTTTTGGCCGCCGGAATTCTTTTCCAGCAACCTGGCCAATCTGGACCAGCTCAGCCGCTGGTTGCCGTTCATTATGCTGGTGTTCATACCAGCGATTACGATGAGCACTTGGGCCGAGGAACGGCGGCAAGGAACCGATGAATTGCTGCTCACTTCGCCGGCGAGTGATTTCGATGTCGTGCTGGGGAAATATTTTGCGGGGGTGGCGATTTTTACCGTGTCGCTCCTGTTTTCGGCCTTCTCGATCTATCTAGTGTTCAAGTGGGGGCTGGGGGATCCCGACGGCGGGTTGTTTATCAGCACTTACATCGGCTATTGGTTTATCGGCATCGCGATGATTGCCATCGGGATGGTGGCGTCGTTTCTGACTCAGAACCTCACGGTCGGTTTCATTCTCGGCACACTCTTCAACATGCCGCTGGCTCTGTTTGGCGTCGCGGATTGGTTCATCAAGGACCCCGCACTGGCCCAAACCATCCGGCAGTGGAGCGCCCTCGAGCGGTTCCGCGATTTTGAACGGGGCGTGATCAGCCTGGGAGGAATTACCTATTTCGTCACCCTCGCGGCGGTGATGTTGTATGTGAGCATGGTGCTCATCGGGCGACGCCATTGGACGACCCAAGAAGAAGGGAATCGACAAGCGGGGCATTACGTGGTTCGGGGGTTGGCGCTGCTGGCGATGGCCGTGGGGCTCACGCAACTGGCCAATCATCGGAATTCGCTCCGTGCCGATATCAGTAGCGCGGAGCTGAGCTCGCTCTCGCCGGATACTTTGGCCCTCGTCAACAAACTCAAAAACAATCCCGCAGCCAAAACCATCCGCATCGATGCCTACGTCAGCCCGCAGGTTCCGGCGGAGTACACTTCGGCGAAGTTGAATTTCCAATCGACCTTGGCCGAACTCCAAGCCCTCAGTGGCAACAAGATTCAAGTCACCCAGCACGAAATCGAAAACTACGGTCCCGAGGCGGTGCTGGCCGAGCAGACTTATGGGATCACCCCGCGCGAGGTGGTTGTCACCCAAGGAAAAGAACGCACTCAGGAGGAATTTTTCCTAGCGGCTGCCGTGACCTGCGGGTTGGGCAAAGTGGTGATTCCGTTTTTCGACAAAGGGGTGCCCGTCGAATACGAATTGGTCCGCTCGATCGCTACCGTCACTCAAGAAAAAACCTTGAAGGTCGGGATCGTCGACACCGGGATTCCCTTCCTTAATCCTTCGACGGATCGGGAACGCGAATGGCCTTTGATAACCGAACTTCGCAAGCAGTACGATGTCGATGATCGACCGATCGATCTGACCCAACCGCTCAAGGGAGAATACGACGTCTTGGTGGTGATTCAACCTTCGATGCTCGAGCCTGAGAAACTCGATCACCTGGTCGATGCGGTCCGCAGTGGAATTCCCACGGCCATTCTGGAAGACCCGCACCCCCACTTCTTCCCCCAAGACGTGGCCGCTACAGCGGAACCCCGGATGCAGGGGGGCCCGATGGCGATGTTTGGCGGCGGGGGACCGATTCCCAAGGGAGACATCAATCAACTCTGGCGATTGCTGGGAGTCTCGGTCAATCCGATGGAAGTGATCTGGCAAGATTACGCCCCCGAGCAAACCGTGTTGGCCTACGCGGATCAGCAATGGATTTTAATCGACGCGGGGAACGGGGCCCAAGAACCGTTCAATCCGGAAAATGCAATCACCTCGGGACTCAATCAGACCCTGCTGATCTACCCCGGTTCGGTCACCAAGGCCGAGGACTCGAAACTGGACTTCGAGCAGTTGATGGTCACCGGCAGCGGAAATGCGGGAACGGTGGATGCCTCGGCGTTGCGGCGGCAAGGGGCGAATAAGCAGGTCTTTAGTCGGCAACTCACTAAGAGCGCTTACATCCTCGCCGCAAAAGTAAGCGGCACCCTCACCGACGACGACCTAGAACTAGCCGGCATCGCCGCCCCCAAAGACACCAAGCCCGGCGAGCCCAAACCCGGCGAGCCCGCTTCAGCGGGCGGGAAAGCCCCCTCCAAAGACGACGACATCGACACCACCGAAGTCAAGAAACGAACCCTCAAGGCGGTGATCGTCAACGACATCGACTGGATCATCCCCGAGTTTTTCTACATTCGCCAGAGCGGTGGCGCGGAGATTCTCCCAGCCACGCAAAATGTGACGTTGATTCTGAACATCATCGACGACCTCGCTGGCGACGATCGCTTCATCGGTATCCGCAAACGGACCAAGGAACATCGCACTCTGACCAAGATCGATGAAACCACGCAGAAGTTCCGCGACAGCGCCCTGCGGCAGCAAGATGAATTCGTCAAGGAGATTCAGAAAGAAATCGATGAGGCCCAAAAGCGGTTCGACGAAAAAATTGCCGAGGTGGACAAAATCGAGGGACTGAGCAACACGGCCCGCGAGCAGCGCAAAGAGGCAGTGCGAATCCGCGAGCAGGAGCGGCTCGAAGCCTTGATGAAAACGCTCGAGGCGAATCGCAGCCGCAAGCTCAAGCAAATCAGTTACGGCACCGAGCAAGAAGTGCGCTCGGTGCAGGACCTGTACAAGATGTTTGCGATTTTGATTCCACCTATTCCGCCGTTGTTGGTTGCTTTGTATGTCTTCTTCCGTCGCCGAGGGGCGGAGCAAGAAGGTATCGCCAAATCGCGGTTGCGGTGAGTAAGTTACGAGTTACGAGTTGCGAGAACAGCTAGCCGGGGGCGTAAGTCCACGGTTTAAGGACCAGAAATCATGAGTGAAACGGGTAAAACTTTGGCATTTGTCGCGGCTGCCGCGATGTCGTTGTTCATGGGCTTTGCGATGGGGCCCCGCGAGACTGTTTTCAACGCGGAAGAACTCGTCGGCCAGCGGCTCAATGAGTTTGAAGTCGATGCACCCAAGCGATTGAAGATCGTTAAGTTCGATTCCGATACCGCGACGGCCCACGAATTTGAAGTGGCCGAGGACCAAGGTCTGTGGTCGATCCCCTCGAAAAACGGGTACCCGGCAGATGCCACCAAGCAAATGGCCGAGGCAGCGACCTGTCTGATGGATCGCGAAGTGCTCCGCGTCGCCTCGACCTCCGCCAGCCAACACGAGGCGCTGGGGGTGATCGATCCGTCGTCATCGAAATTGAATTCCCAAGCCCAAGGAGTCGGCACCCGCGTGGTGCTGTCCGACGGCAGCAACAAAATGCTCACGGATATGATTATCGGCAAGCCGGTCAAGGACGCTGAGGGACAATACTATCTCCGCAACACGGATCAAGACATTGTCTACGTCGTCCGGCTCGACCCGGAGAAGTTGTCCACGCGCTTCGAGGACTGGATCGAAGCGGATTTGCTCCAGATCAACCCTCTGGACCTCCAGCGGATCGAAATCAAAGACTACTCCGCCGAAGTGCTCTTATCGCAGTCTGGGATTCAAATCGACTGGGATCGGCGTGCCGAGTTGACCTTCAAGTACGACACCACCAACTCAAAATGGCTGGCCGAGTCGCTCAAGAAGTTCGACAAGGATAAGAAAGAATACGCGGACTACCAACTCTCGGACAAAGAGGAACTCAACGAGGAGATTCTCGGCAAGCTCCGCGACGGACTGGATGACCTGAAAATAGTCGATGTCGAGCGGAAACCAACGGGACTCAGTGCCAATCTCAAGGCGGGTGCGGATTTCGTGAAAGACATCGAGGCCGTCACGAGTTTAATCCAACGCGGATTTGCCCCCCTCTCGATTGGGCCAGACAAGGAAGCTGACATACTTTCGACCGAAGGGGAAGTGATTTGTTCCCTGCAGGATGGCATCGAGTACGTGCTGCGGTTCGGCAACCTGCAAATGGAGGGCGAAGACGGAAAAAGTCAACCTGTGGAAGCACCCGTCGGCGATGCGAAGTCGGGCGATGACATTCATCGCTATATGTTCGTGATGGCCCGCTTCAATGAAGCCTTGATCGAAAAGCCGGAACTCGATGATCTCCCAGAACTCCCGGAAGGTTCCGACGAGGAAGCCACGCAAGACGGCGAGGACGCTTCAGCGTCTGGGGACGAGGATCAAACCAAAGAAGAAGACGAAGACGCGAAACCGCAAGCGGATGAGGACGATGCCAAAGCCAAGGAACTCGCCGATATCATCGAGGCGCGCAAATCGATCGAAACTGAAAACCAACGGCGGCTCGATGAGTATCAGGGCAAACTGAAGAAAAGCCAGGATCGCGTACAGGAACTAAACGGCCGCTTCGGCGATTGGTACTATGTCATCTCGAATGAGGTTTACCAGCAAGTCCACCTCGGGCTCGACAAAGTCGCCAAGAAAAAAGAAGCCGAAAAAGACGCAAAAGCCGAAGGTGCCGACGCAGGGGAGCCAGCGGCTACCGGGCTGCCGAATTTGCCCTTTGGCGGTGCCCCTGAAAAATAGTTTACGGCACTGCCGACCCCAATTCACGCAACAGTTCGAGCGTGAAGATGCCGGTGTCGTGGCCATCGCTGAAATGGATTCCGTACGCATAGCGACCCCGGGGTTCCATTTTTGCGATCCCCAGGGGTCCTAATTCTTCTGGGCGTAGAATTGGCAGCATGGCTACCGGTTGCCCGGCGGATCTTTTTTCGATGCACGTCGCACACGGGCAGTTGTTTCTCAGCTCGCGCACCGCGTAGTGCCGCACTTGGTCATCGCTCCACGCGATTTCGAGCTGGCCGTTGGTGAGAAGTTTGATTGCTGTGGGCTGGAGAACCATGGAACGCCTTTGGACTGAGTTGTTCTCAACGCTGGTCGACGAACCGCTGTCCTTTTCCTTCATAACGAGGTAGCGACAGGGGTTTGGCGAGATGCACCTGAACTTTGAGTCCCAATCTTAGTTGGAGTTCCTCGGCAATGCGAGCCGGTTGTTCCAAGTGATCTTCCACCTCGACGACCATTTCATCCATCGCCCCGTGCTTGGAAATCGTGAAACGATATTCT
>CALMBE010000638.1 GCA_937860165.1 uncultured Planctomycetaceae bacterium | reverse complement strand
GGTAAAGCACTTGGAAACCGGTGAGACTTTCGAGTACCGTGCCAGCGATCCTTTCCCCACGGCGAGTTTGAGCAAATTCCCAATCATGATTGCCGCTTACGATGTGGCACAGAAAGGTAAACTTTCGCTTGACCAAAAGATAACGCTCCAAAGCGAGGACAAAGTACCGGGATCGGGGATTTTGACATCGAATTTCTCCGCAGGGGCTACGATTTCGCTCCGTGATGCGATTCAGTTGATGATCGCTTTCTCCGATAACACGGCGACTAACTTGGTAATTGATGCGATTGGACTGGAAGCCACGAACAACCTGATGAAGTCGCTCGCAAGGATTGCGTCAAATATGAGGGTTGTAACACCAAATGATTGTCCAGGAGCATCGGTCGAGGCCTGAGCTTTCGTTCCCGCCATGCTTGGCAGGCAAAACTCCGGCCTTGTTTTGGCTGTAGTCTAGAATTTGGGTATAATAAAGGCCGATTGCTAACGGCAGTTACCTCGCCCAGTATTCCAGCCGGCTCGGAACTCCCTTCAAGAGATTAGAGGAAATCAGCGTGCTTACTTCCTTGCTACTCAATGCTACCCTCATCGGTGCCGAATGGGTGTTGTGGTTGCTCTTAGTTTTGAGTCTCCTCAGCATCGCGGTGATTGTAGACCGGTGTTTGTATTTCCATCGCCATCGAATCGACGGGCTGGAATTGGGCACACAACTTGAAGAACTCCTCAAACAAGGCGAAGTTCGCGCCGCCTGGGAACTCGTCAATAAGTCGGATTGTATGGAGTGCGAAGTTGTTGCCGCAGGACTTAACGCCTTACGCCGGGGAGCGACAGCTTGTGGCGAGGCGATGTTAGCGGCCAAAGCCAGGGCGCGGCCGTTGCTCGATGCGCGACTCACCGTGTTGGCCACGATTGGCAGCAACGCTCCGTTCGTCGGACTCTTGGGTACCGTGCTGGGGATCGTCAAGGCAGCACATGACATGACCGGCGGTGGCACAGGTCAGGGAGATCCCAATGCCGTGATGGCTGGCGTATTTGAAGCGCTCGTGGCTACTGCCGTTGGCTTGTTTGTGGCGATTCCTGCGGTGGTTGCGTTCAATTTACTACAACGATCTGTTCGAAATACGCTTTCCCAAACTGATTCCTTGGCACATCTTGTACTTTCCAACGTGCGGGCCGAAACTCGCTCGAAGCAATCTGTCGATACTTCCCAACCCGTGGCTAGCAGGAGTTAATTATGGCTGGTGGGGTGTCCTCAGGTTTTTCTGATGAAAACGATAGCACAATGAGTGACATCAACGTTACTCCTTTGGTAGATGTGACATTGGTATTGTTGATAGTGTTCATGGTAACCGTTCCTGCAATCGTGGGCTCGGCGCCGATCAAAATCAATTTACCGGAGTCGCAGGCCGTGGCGTTGGCTTCGGAATTACCCCCGATGATTGTTTCCTTGCGTCGCGAGCCAAACGGGGAGCAGGTAGTTTTTCTCAATGATCGCAAGACCGATGAAAGTCAACTTCGGGCGTTAATCAAAAAGATTGGCCTACCTCCCGAGGATCAGCCCGTTACCTTGGCTGCCGACAAAGGCATCCCCCATGGTGACGTCATCCGTCTCATGGACCTGCTCCATGAAATTGGACTCAAGAAAATTGCCATGAATACCAAACACATTGGCGGATGATGATTGATGAGCGCACCAAGGGAGTTAACCGGTGGCCTCGAATCCGACCCGCTGCTAACAGTGAATTCACATCTCGTGCCAGCGCCGCCACCGCTACCCCCTGAGATATTGCCTGTCGAGAATAACCACGATCTCTCTGCATTAGCAGTGTGGGACGTTCCCCGAGTCCCGCGAGGTGAACGTCGTCAGTGGTTCGGGGCCCGCTTGTGGTCGGGCATGAAGCACTTTTTCACTGCTATGATAAATGGCGTCGGTGCTGCCAAGTCGGAAAAGGAAGTAACCTGGTGGGGTGAGCTTCTGGAAGAGGCACCTGCTTGGGTAGTAAGTGTCGTCGTCCACTTTCTAATCGTAGTGATTCTTGGTCTTTGTGCGGTTGGGATTCAAAAGCAGGTGATCGACAACATGGATGTCGATGTCTCTTCCGCGGAGGATTATTCCGACGAAGTCTTCGCCGAGACCCTGGGTTCTCAGTTAGAGCAGGAAATGCCGGGGCCCCTATTGGACGAATTCAATCCCCAGATGGATCTCACCTATTCGATGTCGGATCTCCCGGCAGTGGATGATCCGCTTGCCGCTCCTCCCCTTTCGACAGAAGAAGGGGACGAAGGGACTTCGCTGTTATCGGCTATTGCAGCCCCATCGATTGGCTTGGCATTGAAGGGACGGCAAACCGGTTTTAAGGAAGCATTACTCGCTGCCTACGGTGGCACCCGCACCACGCAACAGTCGGTCACGGATGCTTTAGCTTGGATCGCGCGGCAACAGCACCGCGATGGAACGTGGAGTTTAGCGGGACCCTACGCCGACGGTTCGCACCAAGAAAACGAGGTTTCAGCAACGGCGATGGCGCTGTTGGCTTTTTTGGGCGATGGACAAACACATCTGGGAGATCATCCCTATCGGAAGAATGTACAGCGGGGAGTCAAGGCGCTGCTGAAATTCCAAAAACCGAGTGGCGAATTTAGCTCAGACCAGATGCAAAACAGTCACCGCCTCTATACCCATGCTCAATGCACGATCGCAATTTGCGAACTCTACGGAATGACCCAAGACTCCTTCCTACGTGAAGCAGCCGAACGGGCAGTGCAGTACTGCGTGGAGATTCAATCTCCCCAAGGGGGTTGGCGGTATTTTCCTGGAGAGGGTTCGGATCTATCCGTCACGGGGTGGTTTGTCATGGCTCTCCAGAGTGCGCGAATGGCAAAATTGGAAGTCCCTCAAGCTACGCTTTATCGTGTCGAGGAGTTTTTGAATTCTGTTTCGAGCAACGAAGGAACTCGCTACAGCTACATGCCGATGCAAGTCCCTACCGTGATCATGACCGCCGAAGCACTACTTTGCCGCCAATACCTAGGTTGGAAGAAATTGGATCGACGGCTTATTACCAGCATTGAGTATCTCAGCGAGAATCCTGTCGATTGGAAAAACCGCGATGTGTACTACTGGTACTATGCCACGCAGGTGCTGCATCACATGGGCGGCAACTCCTGGGTAAAGTGGAACAAAGTGATGCGACAAGTGGTTCCCGAGCATCAAGTTCGCACGGGACGCGAACGGGGGAGTTGGGATCCCCACAACGACCGATGGGGCGATATGACGGGCCGATTGTACACGACTTGCCTTTCGACCTAT
>CALMBE010000637.1 GCA_937860165.1 uncultured Planctomycetaceae bacterium | reverse complement strand
CAGGTCTTCCGCCATTTCCTCCGGCGTTAGCAAGTCCTCGGTAACGCTGTGCTTCTGGAGGAGGGCATCCGTCTCGAACCGGCCTATGCCGAGTGCCAAAGAGAGCTCGTAGCGAGTCACCTTATCCTGTCTGTAAAGCTCGATGAGCAATGTCTCCTTAGCTTCGGAGTCCAAGTCGGGACTTAAAGCGCGTAAGCGCTCCTCGATGTCGGCAGGTAGTTGAATCGTTACGGCCACAGTATCCTCTGCCTCTAGTATACCCTAAAAAGGTCAAAAGTCACTGGAGTATCGGCAATGACTTTTTCTAATTAGGCCCACTCATTATTCGTCAACTTCCTTGAGCTTAGCCAAGACGCTGTAGTCTTCCAGGGTCGTGGTGTCGCCGACCGTTTCCTTGCCGGCGGCGATGTCTTTCAAGAGTCGCCGCATGATTTTGCCGCTGCGGGTTTTCGGAAGACTTCCCGTGAAGCGGATATCATCGGGCTGAGCCAGGGCTCCGATTTCCTTGCGGACGTGCTTTTTTAATTCCTCGCGGAGGGAATCGCTGGGCTCCGCATTTTTCAGGGTGACAAACACGGCGACCGCTTCGCCCTTGAGTTCGTCGGGACGCCCTACTGCCGCGGCTTCGGCTACGTTGGGGTGCGAGACGAGCGCGCTCTCGATTTCAATCGTGCTCAGCCGATGGCCAGAGACATTGAGCACATCGTCGATGCGGCCCATGATCCAGTAGTAACCATCTTCGTCGCAGCGGGCGTTGTCACCGGCGAGATATTTGCCTTTGACTTTACTCCAATAAACCTCTTGGTAGCGCT
Source organism: uncultured Planctomycetaceae bacterium (assembly GCA_937860165.1). Classification (GTDB taxonomy): domain Bacteria; phylum Planctomycetota; class Planctomycetia; order Pirellulales; family Lacipirellulaceae; genus Bythopirellula. The sequence goes on along the minus strand of CALMBE010000637.1, from coordinate 10,112 downwards.
GGTCGTCTCCCCAAATTCCACGTAACATCCCTGGCCACGGGTGGGCAATGGTGAGCCATCCTCCTTGGTTTTTGCCGACGGGATTGCCTTGCTCATCGACGATCTCGGGGATAATTCCTGGGAGCGGCTTGGTACAACTGCCGGGCTTCGTGGCAATCGCCCCTGGGAGCGGACTCATCATGATTCCACCCGTCTCGGTTTGCCACCAGGTATCGACGATAGGACAGCGCTCGCCACCGATGACGCGGTGATACCACATCCAAGCCTCTGGATTGATCCCTTCGCCGACGGTTCCCAAGAGTCGCAGGCTGCGCAAGTCGTGTTTTTCGACATGATGATCGCCCCATTTGATGAAAGCGCGAATTGCCGTGGGGGCGGTGTAGAACGTGGTGATCTTGTACTTTTCGATGATCGACCAAAACCGGCTTTCATCCGGGGCGTTGGGGGCACCCTCGTACATCACGCATGTCGCCCCTGCCGACAGCGGCCCGTACACGACGTAACTATGTCCCGTGACCCAGCCACAGTCGGCCGTACACCAGAAGATGTCTTCTTCACGATGATCGAAAACCCACTCGAAGGTTTTTTTCGCAAACAGATTATAACCGGCGGTCGTGTGCTTGATTCCCTTGGGTTTGCCGGTGGAACCACTGGTGTAGAGAATAAACAGTGGCGATTCGCTGTCCAAGGGAGTCGCGGGGCAATCGTCGGAAGCATCTTTCATCAATTCATGCCACCAATGATCGCGGTCTGGTTGCATGAAGACAGCTTCATTCACCCTGTCGAGCACGATGCAGTGCTTGACGGTCGGAGATTTCGCGAGTGCTTCATCGACTGTCTGTTTTAGAGGAAGCACCTTGCAGCGTCGCCAGGCGGCATCGGAGGTGATTTGCAGTTTGGCTTTCGCATCGTTATTTCTGTCGGCGATTGCTTCGGCGGAAAAGCCGGCGAAGATCACTGAATGGATCGCACCGATCCGAGCGCAGGCCAGCATGGCGATGACCAACTCAGGGACCATCGGCATGTAGATCGAAACGACATCGCCCTGGCCGATGCCGAGCGATTTGAGGCAATTGGCGAACTTGCAAACCTCGCGGTGCAGCTCGGCATAGGTGAATTCGCGGGTGTCGCCCGGTTCGCCTTCCCACAAGAGTGCCGTGCGGTCGCCATGACCGGCTGCGAGGTGGGCGTCGAGGCAATTGTAACTGGCATTGGTCTTACCGCCGACAAACCACTGGGCAAACGGTTCTTTCCAAATCAAACCTTCGGTGAACGGCTCGAACCAATGGAGTTCTTCTCGGGCAAGGTCCGACCAAAATTTTACGGGATCGGTAGCGGCTAGGTTCCAGGTCACCTCGTAGTCGGCGAGCGACTTAAAGTGCGACTTGTCGGAAAAACTCTGCCGCGGCGGAAACAACCGCGACTCGTGCATGACGGTATCGATAGAACCACTGGAACCCGACATCGGAAAAGTCTCCCCGAGAAAGCTTATACAAGAAAACAACGTTTAGACAAGAAAATCGCCCAGCCCCAAATTCTACTGGAGCGGACGGGCGAATCCAAGTCGTTCAAGAGCACGGAGAATTGCTGAGTGGGCTATCTATTTCAAGCGAATTGACGAGCCAGGAGGGTGAGCGACTGGAGCTCCCCCGACTTACGTCGGGGGCTCGTGGGGTTTATAGAGAAGCGTCTTTTCACGTCTTACACGTCGAGCAACGCTTCTTCGGTGGCTGCTTCGGCCATGTCGAGCGTGAACTCGGCGTCGAGTTCTACTTCTTCGGAGGTGGTAATTTCCGATGTCGTGATTTCGCAGACTTCTTCTCGCCAGGCGAAGGGGCTGGCATCGGCGGCACAATCGCCGAAACTGATCCCCAAAGCCCGGGCGGCCTGCACTGCCGAGCCATTGCGTTCCACGGTCCGCAGTTTATTGACGGCCTTGATAATCGGCACACTTTCGATCTCGGGAGGATTGTAGCATACCATTTCGCCAAGTTTATGTTGTTCGATCAGGCGGACGGCATGGGCCCCATACTGAGTGGCCAATACTCGATCAAACATTGTTGGTGCACCACCCCGTTGGAGGTGGCCCAAGACCGAGACGCGGACTTCGCGGTGGAGGCGGCGTTCGATTTCACTGGCCACGATCTGGCCGATTCCTCCCAGCCGGGCTTGGGCGCCATTCTGCTCTTGACCGACCAAACCACCCTGCGGCAGTTCGGCCCCTTCGGCTACGACCACCAGCGAGAATCGCTTGCCGTGGCTTTCGCGGTCGAGTATTTTGTGACAGACGTTTTCGTAAGTCCAAGGAATCTCGGGTAGCAGAATCACATCGCCGCCACCCGCAATTCCCGCGTGCAGGGCAATCCAGCCCGCGTGTCGGCCCATCAACTCGATAACCATGATCCGTTCGTGACTGGCGGCGGTCGTGTGCAGGCGATCCAAGGCACTAGCGGCACATTCGACGGCACTGTCGAAGCCGAACGTAAAGGCCGTGGCCGAGAGGTCGTTGTCGATGGTTTTGGGAACCCCCACGACGGGAATCCCATATTCATGGAACTGTTGCGCGACCGCGAGCGAACCGTCGCCGCCGATGCACACCAGGCCGGCGATGTTGAGTTGTTCGAGGGTTCCCTTTACGCCTTCCAATAGTTCCGGGTCAATTTCGACTCGGTCGTCAACGCCCACCGTGGCAGCGAAACGACCCTTATTGGTCGAACCCAAGATCGTGCCCCCTTGGTTCAGGATCCCGGAGGTGTTCTTGTGCGTGAGCGTGATATAGCGAACGGGGTCGTAGAGTCCTTCATAGCCCTTGAGGAATCCAATACAGTCGTAGCCGAGCTGACTGGATGCCTTGAGAACGCCGCGAATAACCGCATTCAGACCGGGACAATCGCCGCCACTGGTCAACACCCCGATGCGCTTTTTGGACATGATACTTCCCCCTCAGGAAACTCTGGAAAGGTGGAAACTTGGAAAAGTGAGACAAATACAAGCTTGTCAAACATAGGTCGAAGCGGAGGCGAATCCGAGAATCTGCACCGGCAGCGGCAAATCGACACGCCGCCTGGGGCCAGACAATCCCTGCAATCGTTACATTACATTCCGTAGCATGGCCCCCCGGGCCGTGCGGCTCACTATGCCAGGGATGCATTAGCCACGGATGAAACACGGATTAAACGCGGATATTCAAAAGGAATAATAGGTTCTTTCTTTCTGGGACGAACTCGACTGCTGCCCCCGATAGCAACACTCCCAATGATCCGTGTTTAATCCGTGACATTCCGTGGCCCTTTTCTTTCTCCCGTTCAACCTAACGCATTAGGATTGGGAGAATGGGAAAAAGAACTCAATCGTTTTTTCACCAAGCCGGCAATCATGCGGCCGGCACCGGCAATTTCCGAGAAAGACAATTTTGAATCGCCTGCCTTACGATCGGTGAACAGAATCGGTACTTCCGCAAAGCGGGCCCCGGCAAGTTTTAGTTCCCACAAGATTTCTTCGATGAACGCGTAGCCGGGAGAATTCAAATTCTCCCAGCGCACTTTTTCTAAAATTGCCGTGCGGTAGATGCGGAAGTTTCCGCTGCAATCTCGAATCGGCAATCCCATGATCAGCCGAGAAAGTGTATTGATGCACCGACTCGTGAATCGCCTTTGCCATGGCCAACCCGAGATCTGCCCGCCGGGACAATACCGGGATCCGATTACCACATCGGAATCGACGGCTTGTAGCAGCATTGCCTGAAGTCGCGCGGGGGGATGACTCCAGTCCGCATCGAGTGTCACCAAGTGGGTCACGCCCCTTTCGATGGCAGATTGCATTAACAACGCAAGGGCCGTTCCCAGGCCCATTTTTTCCGGGCGGGAGATTACCTCGAGCCACGAATGGCCCGTAGAGAACTCTTGGCACCAGCGGCCAGTCCCGTCAGGCGAATTATCGTCGACCACCAGTACCCCTGCCTCGGGGAGTTCTGCGTGAATTGCCTCGACAAGTGAGGGAAGATTCAACAACTCATTGTAAGTCGCCAAACCTACAAGAATGGAACCGGAGGTACTCATAGTGAGAATCGCTGGCGAAGTCCGTACTCAGTTCGGGGGATCACGCAAACCGAGTGGGACGCGTTCCCTTTTCGAGACTGCTAAACAAGCGACGGTAGTTGCGACTCGGCACGATCTCGGGTCCGCGGGACTCGTCGTCCTCCACTATCAAGATATCTCCTGGAGTGAGTGTCACGTTTTCGAGGGGATTCAATGCCTCGAACTCGATAACTTGAGTGCTGCCAAGATTCTCTAAAACATGGGGGATCGGCTGTTGTTCGGAAGGTGGTTCCTGCGTGATCGCTTCGGCACTGGCGGCCGACTTAACTCGAAGATCACCTTCGCAGGTGTGGAGTTGTTCGGAGAAGACTGAATCGAGTCGATTGACCACGCGCGGGGCACGCGCCAGCAGGGCTGCCTCGAATTCCTGATATCTATCGACTACCGGTTCTTCCAACTCGAAATCTTCCGCAAAAGGATTCCTTGTTGCCTGAGGGCTGTGAGCATCTAATTCTACGGTCGGGATATTCGGCTGCAGGCTCTCAAATTCTTCCATCAAAGTTTCCGTGGTCGCGATCGAATCGAGATACTCAATTCCTTCCCCATAACTTGGTTTCGTTTGACGTCCGGAGATGGGAAGCAAGGCCGGCATCTCGTCCGAATCGTCGTCGACGAAATCGTCCTCTTCCAAGCCCAACTCGCCGTACTCGACTGACGAATCGTGGAATTCGATGTTTTTAAGGTTCCAGGGGGCGGGAAGTTGCTGCAACTCAGACCATGCTTGTTGGACAATGGTGGCATCGACCGGAGCACAACCCGTTTCTTCGACAATCCAGATCAATTGGTCACCGAGTTGATTGATCAAACGGGGGACTCCGTCGGTGGCTGTGAAAATGGCATCGAGTCCGTCGTCGGTGAACAATTTCTGGGGGTCTATCCCCACGGCCGCGACTTGAGCCCTTAAATATTGAAAGGTTTCATCTCGTCCCAAAGCGGCCAAGTAACAACGGTGCGAGATTCTTTGAGTCAAGGCATCGAGATCGGGGTCCGTGAATCTTTCTTCGAGCACGGCCGAGCCTACCAGTACCATGCTCAGCAGCAGTTGCCCACCCACCGAGATGTTCGTTAAAGCCCGCAATTCTTCGAGCAAGCGTGTGGGGAGCGAATCGGCCTCATCGACTAGGAGAAGCAAACGCCGAGCCTGGCCGTTTCGAGGTCGAAGATGTTCGAGCAGCGCCAGCCGCAATTCCCCTTCGTCCAGGTCACGATAGGGTAAATCCAATTGAAACAGAATCGACTGAAACAACGAACGCCGGGTGCAAACCTGGGCACCGATCAAGAGGACGCAGGAAGTTTTATTGCTGTAATGTCGAGTAAGAACTTCCAACAGTAACGATTTGCCCGTGCCCGTGCCACCAATTAGCAGCGTGGGACCCTCCCCCCGGTCGATGGCCCGCGTTATTTTCCGCCGGGCTTCCTCGATGGCAGTGGCCGGAAAATATCGATCAGGATCTGGTGCCGCGACGAATGGTCTCGCAAATCGATCGTGTTGCGGGAGTTCTTCCATGGCCAATATCCTGGTATCTGCAAAGTGTGTAGCTTAGGCGTACGCCAGAAAACAGAGTTCACTTCGGACCGGTGGGTAAACTCACCCGAAATGGATTTTACCTCAACCGACATAAACACTCATACTCATCCATCGGCTTTCTCAGAGATTGTGCTGAAGTGGTGCAATCGGAATGATGGGTGCTTGACCCCCACTAATTCGCGGCGAGAATGCATAATCCCTACTTTCTGGCTGACAAGCACCATCGCACTCGGTGACCCATGTTTCGCATCAAGATTTGTGGTATCACTCGACCAGTCGACGCACACTCAGCGGTCGAGGCCGGTGCAGATGCGATTGGCTTGAATTTTGTTCCTAGCAGCACGCGGTTTGTTCACCTGGAGCGGGCGCAGGAGATTGCCGCTGCGGTTGCCGGGCAAGTTGCCAAAGTCGGCGTCTTTGTGAACGCTGATGCGCAAGAAGTGAATCGCACAGCGAATTCGCTGAGACTCGACTGGGTCCAGTTGCATGGGGACGAACCTCCCGACTATTTGAACGACATTACCTCTGAGGTCCGCATCCTCAGGGTCTATCGTTCGAGAACCTCGACAGAAGTAATCGCAGATCTACAAAACTGCCAGCAGGCCGGTCGCATGCCGGATGCTATTCTGGTCGATGCGGCTGCACCGGGCATTTTTGGCGGGACTGGTCAAACGCTGGATTGGCAGTCCGTAGGCGATCTCATACGCCACCTAAGCGAAAAAAGACTGGCACTTCCTCTGCTGCTAGCCGGTGGGCTGAATCCCTCAAATGTCGCGCGCGCGATTGCCCTTGCCAGGCCGTTTGGCGTCGACGTGGCCGGAGGAGTGGAAGATTCCCCAGGACTGAAAAGTGCTGCCAAGGTAAGACAATTCGTCAGTGAGGCTCTCGAGGCCTTTCGGGAAACCGAGGGCTGAGCGATTGCTTGCCTTGAAGGGGGCCCCCTCGTCGGGTAAACTCATTACAATCGTTAGATTTGATACAAATAGGCGGAAATTCTCTGATTGCCAGTGACGCCGCCCCCTCGCAGTTGTTCCGTCCCTGATTCCCATAGGAGTTTACCGAACGTGTCCCAAGTCGAAACCCGTCTTCCCTACAAAGTCCTCAAATGCACTCCAGCCGAGTTCGAACGCCTCGCCACCTGGGGTCGCAAGGAAATCGAACTTGCGGAAAACGAAATGCCGGGCCTCATGGCCTTGCGCGAAAAGTATTCGGCGAAGAAGCCTTTGAAGGGAGCCCGCATTGCCGGTTGTCTCCACATGACCATTCAGACGGCTGTGCTCATCGAAACTCTGATCGAACTCGGGGCCGAGGTCACTTGGAGTAGCTGCAACATTTTTTCGACTCAAGATCACGCTGCCTGCGCCATCGCCCAAGCGGGGATACCTGTCTATGCATGGAAGGGAATGAGCGAAGAAGAATTCGATTGGTGCATCGAGCAGACCCTGTTTTTCCCTTCGGGCAAGCCGCTCAACATGATCCTCGACGACGGCGGCGATCTGACCGCCATGGTACACACGCGTTATCCCGAATTCTTGGAAGACATCCGAGGGCTCTCCGAGGAAACCACCACGGGCGTTCATCGGCTATACCAAATGCACGAACGTGGCGAGCTCAAGGTCCCCGCGATCAATGTGAACGACTCGGTCACCAAGAGCAAGTTCGACAACCTCTACGGTTGCCGCGAATCGCTGGCCGACGGCATCAAGCGGGCGACCGACATCATGGTCGCTGGCAAAGTGGTGGTCATCGCTGGTTACGGGGACGTGGGTAAGGGATCCGCCCAATCGATGCGCGGCCTGGGTGCCCGTGTGATTCTCACCGAGATCGACCCGATCCTCGCCCTGCAAGCCGCGATGGAAGGTTACCAGATCACTACGATGGAAGAAGCAGTCGAGCTCGGGGATATCTTTGTCACCACCACGGGTTGCCGTGACATTCTCACGGGTGAGCACCTGGTACGCATGAAGAACGACGCCATCGTATGCAACATCGGCCACTTCGATTTAGAAATCGACATGGCCTGGCTCAATGGCGAAGTGAAGGCTGGCCGGGCCACCAAGGACCGGATCAAACCGGCGGAAGTGGGTGCCGTCGATAAGTACACCTTCACCAAGAGTGGCAAGTCGATCCTCATCCTGGCCGAAGGCCGGCTGGTGAATCTCGGCTGCGCGACAGGGCATCCTTCGTTTGTGATGAGCAATTCCTTTACGAACCAGGTGCTCGCGCAGTTGGCACTCTGGCTAGAGACCGACAACTATCCTCTGGGTGTCCATGTACTTCCCAAGAAGCTCGACGAAGAAGTCGCGCGACTGCATCTGTCGAAGCTGGGAGTCAAGCTCACCAAGCTCACGCAAAAGCAGGCCGATTATTTGGGCATTCCCGTCGAAGGCCCCTACAAGCCGGAGTACTACCGATACTAGCCGCTTGCGGCTTAGCGACGAGACCAACGAACCGCCGGCGCATGCCGGCGTTTTTTTATGTGTTTGTCAGGCAAAGACTTCGCTTTCGATTTCCACGTGGTTGACGTTTAGTCCCCCCTTTCGAGCCTGCATGATTGCTTCACGAACAAGCTCGGTCAATTCGCCTTGTCGGTCAGTGACCCAAATCGCCGCGTGGCCGCCTCGCATTACGAAGCTCGAATCATCAAATCCGGCCTCATAAACAGCGTCCGCAAGTGAATCATCAGGTTCGCGCTCTTTCAGAACTATGTAGAATTCAGGAGTCATAAGTATCTTCTCCAGGACACGCCTCTACGGTCTTTCGAATCCGCCGGACATGTCCCTCAGGATTTCGCGGTGTCGACCAAATCCACATTTGGCAGTCGCTGTGACGAAAGCAGCAACGAATTCTGCCATAGGCGTGACCGTGTGATTTTGCAAACGCCCAGCCTTGCACCTCGGCATACTTCAAGGCCTCGCGGATGTGCTTGTTGGGATGCATGCGAATCCGTTCATAAAACATTATGGTCACGTAAAGCATTATACTCTGTTGGGAAGTTACGTGAAGGGATTTCGGTCAATCCACTATTCACGTAAACTAACGCGATAATTCCTGACCTCCCAAACCCCGAACCCTAAACCCTCCCCATGCCCCACATTAGTGCTTTCCGCGGGGTCCGCTACGACCTCTCCCATGTCGGCTCGCTGAGCAATGTCATCGCACCTCCGTATGACGTGATCGACAGCCAACTCCAGCAGCAGTTGGTTGAACTCCACCCGGCCAATTGTGTGCGGATCATTCTTGGTCAAGACCAGCCGGGCGACGACCAGACCAACAATCGCTACACCCGGGCTGCCCGTACCATGCGGAATTGGCACCGCGAAGGGGTGCTCTTCACCGAGGGGGAACCGGCAGTCTACGTTTATCATCAGGTGTTCACCGAAGGTGGGCAGGAGATGACACGCCGGGGATTTATGTGTCGCACCAGGCTCGAACGCTTCGGCGAAGGGAACATCTATCCCCACGAGGAAACCCACGGTGGAGCGAAGGCCGACCGGCTCAAACTCTGGAAAGCCCTGCGGGCCAATTGCAGCCAGATCTTTGGCCTTTACCCCGATGAACAGAACACCGCACAGGAAATTTTGGAAACGGCGATCCGCGGAGTTGCGCCCCTCGAAGCGACGGACCACTTGGGAGTCCTGCATCGGATTTGGCCCGTGTCAGACATTCGAGTCATTACCGATCTCGTTGCCGCTATGGGCGGCCTCCCGATTTACATTGCCGACGGCCATCACCGCTACGAGACCGCGTGCAACTACCGCGACGAGCTCGCCGCGGAACTCACTGCCCAGGGCAAATCACTCGACAGTGAACACCCTGCGAACTTTGTGTTGATGATGTGCGTATCCATGAGTGATCAAGGGATGATCGTACTCCCCACCCACCGCTTGTTCCGTGGAATGCTTCCGATGAAGAGCAGTGACTTGATAGAGCGATTGGGTCCCTACTTTGATTGCGAACAGGCAGGCAGTGGCCCTGATCGGGCCCCCAGCCTGTGGGAGGAAATCGAATACGAATCCGACCAAGGTACACTCGCTTTCTTTACTGCCGAGGACCAAACTTGGACCTGTGCTCGACTCACCGATGCGGGCAGGAAGAAGATGGCGGAGGTAGCGACCGATCACTGCGCGGACTGGCGAGAACTGGGGGTGAGTCTCTTGCACCGTTTGGTGGTTGACCATTTGTTCGCAAGTCCCAACCTCCCGGCACCCAAGTACGTGAGAGCGATCGAGGAAGTAGTGGAGGGACTTCGCCATGGCGACGCAGCAGGTCGGGACCATACTGGCCAAGAAGGAAGCGGTGGCCGCTTTGAAGTGGCGGCCCTCGTAATGCCCGCCACCGTGGATCACATCCGTGCGATTTCCAATGCCGGTGAACGGATGCCCGCCAAGAGCACCTATTTCTACCCAAAACTCCTCAGCGGGCTAGTTTTTAACCCACTGGAATAGGCAGGGCCAATGACTTTTTCACAATGGAGGGTGCCATGG
>CALMBE010000636.1 GCA_937860165.1 uncultured Planctomycetaceae bacterium | reverse complement strand
CCGGAGTACCAGCGTGGGCATGGCACCCCAAAATAACGCTTTGACAAAGCCCTAGAAGTGTTTAGTTTTTCAAATTAGCGACCATTCGCGTCGATTAGCGGTAAAAAGAAATGGTTGCCTCTACGGCAGGAGTAACATCATGAGCGAAGCCAACAAATCGCAATTGTCGGTGGGCGAGTATCTCATCCAGCGATTGCAGGATTACGGCGTGGCGGACGTGTTTGGAATTCCCGGGGACTATGTGTTGTCATTTTACACGATGCTCGAAGAAAGCTCACTCAACACGGTGGGCTGTACGCGGGAAGATTGTGCAGGGTTCGCTGCCGATGCCTACGCACGGGTGCGGGGGATGGGTGCCCTCTGTGTCACTTACTGCGTGGGGGGATTGAGTGTGTGCAACTCGATCGCGGGGGCCTACGCCGAGAAGTCGCCGGTGGTGTTGATTACCGGTTCGCCGGGCCTCGGTGAGCGCCGCAACAACCCACTCCTGCACCACATGGTGCGGAACTTCCGCACTCAGTACGACGTCTTTGAAAAACTCTGCATCGCGGGAACCGAAATCATCGATCCCCTGACCGCCTTCCGCGAGATCGACCGGGTCCTGGCGGCCTGTCAACGCTACAAACGCCCCGTGTACATCGAGATTCCCCGCGATATGGTGCATGTTCGCCCCGAGGGTCCGCACTCTGCCGAGAAGGTTCTGGTCGGTTGCGATCAGCGGGCACTTAACGAGGCCGTCGACGAAACCGTGCGCAGGATCGAAGCGGCCCGGCAGCCGGTGTTCATCCTGGGGGTCGAAATTCATCGGTTTGGATTGCAAGACACCGCACTCAAGATTGCCGAGGCGAGTGGCATTCCCCTGGCCGCCACGATCCTGGGCAAGGGGGTGGTGGCCGAAACGCATCCGCTCTACATGGGTCTCTACGAAGGGGCCCTCGGCAACGATGCGATCACCAAGTATGTCGAGTCCAGCGATTGCGTCGTGCTGCTCGGCACGTTTATGACCGACATCAACCTGGGAATCTACACGGCGGAACTCGACACCGCGAACTGCATTTACGCCACCAGCGAAGTGCTGCGCATTCGACATCACCACTACCACGACGTGCATCTGACGGAGTTCTTGCACGAACTTGCCGACCGCAAACTCAAGGTCAAACAACCCTTGCTACCCGCCCCGACCGACTGGAACAAGGAAGTTTTTGTCCTGCAACCGGCCGCACCCATCACGATCACTCGACTGGTGGATCGGCTGGACGAACAACTCGATGACAACACGATCGTGATCGCCGATATTGGCGACGCCCTCTTCGCCGCGACGGAATTGACTACCCGAGGTCGCACGGAATTCATCAGTCCTGCCTATTACACCTCGATGGGTTTTGCAGTCCCGGCCTCCTTGGGGGCCCAGGTGGCTCGGCCCGATGCGCGCGTGGTGGCCATCGTCGGCGACGGTGCGTTTCAAATGACCGGCATGGAACTGTCGAATCTGGTCCGCCGCAAGATGCCGGTGATTGTGATCGTGCTCAACAACGGCGGCTACGGCACGGAGCGACTCTTGCACCCGGGGGACTACGAATTCAACGAAATTCATTCCTGGCACTACGACCAACTCCCCGCCGTACTAGGGGGCGGGACTGGTTATCTCGTGCGAACCGAAGGAGAATTCGACGCAGCCCTCGATGCTGCCTGGCAAGATCGCACAGGCCCGAGCATCGTGCATGTGATACTTGACCCGCGCGATTGCAGCCGCGCCCTGTCGCGCATGGCCGAGCGCGACCTGGTCAAGGTGGCGATCTCGGTGACGACGCTCGATCGCAAGCTTGCACGCGCGATGGAGCCGCGGGCGCCGACACCGGAGCGGCGGCTCGAGGCGATCGCCGAATTGTCGAAAGCGGGGATTCCGACGGCGGTGATGCCGGCGCCGATGATCCCCGCGCTCAACGATCACGAGTTGGAAGCGATCTTGGAACGGGCGCGCGATGCGGGGGCGACCAATGCGGCTTATGTGATTTTGCGGCTGCCGCTGGAGATCAAGGATTTATTCCGCGATTGGTTGAGCAAGCATTTCC
>CALMBE010000635.1 GCA_937860165.1 uncultured Planctomycetaceae bacterium | reverse complement strand
TCCGCAAGGAATCAGCGAATGAGATCGATTGATCAACTAGCAGTCGAACACGATCCCCTTCCCTGAATCGTGTAGGATTCAGAGGCCGGAGAACCCCCCCTTCGTAGATAGCTTCGATCGAATCTAGTGAAGTACTCATACCCTAATCTTAGCACAGGGCAAGCCAAGAGTCGACGAAATTTCCTGCACACCCCAGCCGGAGGAACACTTTCCTCCGGGCACTCGGACCAAAGTGTTGGTCCGGCTGGGGGGGTATGTTCCCAGCAAACCCAGCGCGGTTCTGCGTTGAAAATCTTTACTTCGCCAACTGGGCCTTCTTGATCGCTGCCGAGAGGCGAGACTTGAGCCGGGCCGCGCGATTGGCGTGGATCACATGATTGGCGGCAGCCTGATCGAGCCGCTTGGACGTGACGATGAATTCCTGCTTGGCCGTTTCCACGTCACCCGCCTGAACCGCAGTGCGTACCTTGCGGATGAGGCCCCGCAGGATCGATTTGACGTTACGGTTACGGAGACGGCGGTCCTTGCTTTGACGAAGACGCTTCTTGGCACTGGCTGAATTGGGCATTGCGGGGATTCACGAACCGGGATCAAAAGGGAATCGCTCGGCCACCCTTGGCCAAGCGGGAATCACCCACTATCGCGTAATCGGTTGACTTTGTCCAGCCGGTCGGCGACATCGCGGTAGGCAAAATCGAGGCCCGCCAGCTCGGTCAAATGTCGCTCTGCCCGGTCCAATTCCCGCATTCCGGTGGCCAAAACCCCTGCCCGGTAGAGGGCCAACCGGCGGATTTCCGAATCCCCGTCCTCACAGGCTTCGAGGGCCTGTTCGTAGCTCCCCAGGGCCAACTTGTATTGCTCGATTTTCTGAAAACACTCCCCCAATTCCAGCAAAGCCTGCACTTTCCGCTGGGGATCGTGCCGGGCCGCCTGTAAGAGCGGAATCGCATCCCGGGTTTTTCCCGCTTTCTTCAGCCGCACCGCCAATTCATATTTCAGCCGAGTATTGTGCGGATCGCGGTCGGCCTTGGCCAGGTAGGTTTCCAGTTCCACTTGGTTCGCTTGGGCCTTTACCCGGATGGCAAGCTCCTTATTTTCGTCGGTGGGATCTTCCTGATAGTGACGCTCGGCATGGGCCTGCTGATGCCGTGAACGACGCATCAACAAATCCTCCATTCGCTCGCGGACGGTCAGGTCCCCGCCCCCCGAGGCTTCGAGGGCTTTGCCCAATAGTTTCTCGGCTTCTTCAAAGCGGTGCTGTTGAACAAAGTAATCCGAGAGCCGAAAGTAGGCCTGCATGTCGCCGGGGTCTTTTTCGATCGCGCGATGAAATCGTTCCTCGGGAGTCGCCTGTGCCTGCTGGTCGTCGTCGTCCGCTGGAGTTTCAGAGCGACTAGCACCCCGCGAATACTGCGCCACCGAAATCTTGGAACTGCTCTGCGGCGAGTTGGCATTGCGGAGGATTTCGGAATCGTACCCCCCTTCGTGAATCGTCTTCTCGACCGACAGCCGTGAGATTGCCTGCAAGGCTTCTTCATCGTGGGGTTTGGCTTGTTCCACACGATGCCAACAGGCGATGGCCTGATCAAATTGGCCCATCCGTTGCAAGGCCAGGGCCGCCTGCCGATTGGTTTCGATTTCCTTCGGATTGGCATCGAGCGCCCAGCGCAGATAGAAAAGCTGGCACTCGTCATGACCCAATTCGTGGCAAGCGTGGGCCAACGCCAGCAGTGTCGGAATATCCCAAGGATTCAATGCCAGGGCATTACAGCCCGATTGCAGGGCTTCGACCCATTCCCCCTTGGCTGCCGACCGGATCAGTCCCGAGCGGGGACTCTTGATCTTGAGTCCCGCGAATCGGGCACCCGATTTGTTGTTGGCGTATTTTTTCTGAAGGTTGGCAAGAAAACTCTGCGCGTACACCAAATTTCCCGGGTCTTCGACCACGCACTGCGTGAACAGTTGGGTCGCGTAGTCGTGATCGGCCTTTTCTAAGCACCTCTGGCCATGTTCATACACCTTTTGCAGTCGCTGACGCGAAGCAGGTGATAACGGGGTCATCCCGTGCTGAGGTTTCGTCGTGCCGCCTTGTTGTGCAGGTTCCATACACTGTATTCTAGCAACAGCCTCGCCACACACCAATGTTCAACTACCGACTGGAATGGCGTGATAGCCAAAGATTGAACCACAAAGGCTCGAAGAACACGAAGTATGTCAAATTTTCAATTGATAACT
>CALMBE010000634.1 GCA_937860165.1 uncultured Planctomycetaceae bacterium | reverse complement strand
GCGATGATCACGCATCCCTCGGGTCCGAAAGCCGTAGACATCGTCAGATACGGTGCAAAACGCTCGTGGGCCCAAGTAATAATCTCCTCGGGAGTCGCCGATTCTAACCTCTCGCTCGCCTCGGCCAGTTCGGCCAACAACTCCGGCGTTGGCTCCAAAGGACGCGGGGCAAAGGGAGCGGGAATCCTCAGGGGACGCGTGGCACGTAGGGCTGTAATTGTTTGCATGAGGGTCTCTTTCATGCAGAAAGGGGGGAGTAAATCCGGTGACAGGTTAATCATAACTAAGTTGGTCAACTTAGTCAACTATTTCCATGCCCCCTTCATCGGCCTGTTTTTACGGCTTACGTCAGGAAAATCTCACTTAAACCGCGTCTGCTAGCAGACTTAACTTAGCGAGAAAGCTTCAGTCGTTTGGTAAATTTTGCCGATTAAATGGGCTGTAGGGCCCAAATTCCTGGGTTCGGTATCTCTTCTAAAGGCTCTCAAACAAGGCTAATCTCATGAAATCTCCTGTCTGGTTGTTCGTGATGAGCTGGATTCCTGTCGCCATGGTTCTCAATCTCTGGAACGCCGATTCTGCTTGGGGCCAGGTGACTACCGCCGGATATTACCAGACACCAGCCGCGCAATACTTCGGTGGCAATCGCGGTTATCAACCCAATGCTCCCACACGCAACCATGCCCCTGCTCCCCAGCAGTCCGTCGAACACCCGAGGAGCAAGCCCTTTCAAAACATCCAGCAAGCCTCGGCCATCAGCCCCTACTTGAGTCTCGACGTCGTGGAGACTACATCTGGCATGCCGAACTATTACGCATTCGTGCAGCCGCAACTCCAACAGCGCGCCGCGGTGGAACAACAGAACCAACAAATCCGCCGACTCCAACAACAAGTCCGCATAGCCCAGGCCCAGGGGATCGCCTCCCAACCCTCCAGCAACGGCATGCCAACCACAGGCCACAGCTCGCAGTTCATGAACCTAGGAACCTATTTCCCAGGTTCCGTGCGATAAAAATTCCGGCGATCCGGAGGACGTTAGTCCCCGGAGGGCGGAGCGCTAAACCGCAAGCGGCGGGAAACTAACTCACAACGCGCTACTCGAAACTTGCGCCTCTTCCCGCTACGGACCACAGACAACTGACCACGGACCCAACCAAAAACTTCCGCCCAATTGATTCCAAGTTTGCCCTGGCGACATCTCCTGCTAGACTGAAACAGTCCTCACTGCCCAATGTTCTAGCCGAGTTCTCCCATGTCCCGCCTGGTTTACGCGTTTGTGTTGCTAATATCAACCCTCCCAGGTTCGCTCCTCACGGCAGCCGAAACCACTTCTACCGATTCCGAGGCGACGCGATTCGCTGAACTCGAAAAATCGCTCACCGGTGCCGCCCTGGTCGGCAACTTCACGGTCACCGGCAAGGAAGCCGTCGACCTGACCCCCGAGCGTTACGAGCTTATCAGTGTAAAACACCTAGGCGAGGGGAACTGGTTATTTGTCGCGCGAATCAAGTACGGCGAACACGATCTGACGATCCCCATCACGCTCCCCATAAAATGGGCCGGCGATACCCCGATCATCACCGTCGACAACATGGCCTTCCCAGGCATGGGGACTTACACCGCCCGGGTGATGATCTACGCCGACCACTACGCCGGTTTCTGGAAAGGCACCGACCACGGCGGACACCTGTTCGGAATCATCGAGCACGGTGCTGCGAAAGCAGCGAGCGAATAATCGCCTATGCCCAGAACACCCAGGGATTGCAATCCCTGGGCGTTTGCGGGCATGTCACAAGTTCTGATCCGACTCACGCACTCGGGCGCGTCATGCTGTCCGGATCGAGTGCCTTATTCAGTTCTGCCTCGGGAAGTATTTTGCGATCCAGGCACAATTGGCGAATGGTCGTGTTGAGCTTGAACGCATCCTTAGCGAGCATCGCCGACTGCTCGTAGCCCACCAGCGGAGCGAGCGATGTGACCATCATCAGCGATTGATCGATCAGCTCACGGCAGCGGTCCTCGTTCACTTCGAGCCCCGTGAGCAGCTTGTCAACGAACACATTCGCGGAGTTCGCCAACAGTTTCACCGATTCGAGAAAGGCGTCGATCATCACCGGCATCGCGACATTCAACTCAAAGAGCGAACCCACGCCACCCAGGCCGGCCATGGTAATCGTGGTGTCGTTGCCGATCACTCGACAGGCCACTTGAATCACCGCTTCGCAGATCACGGGATTCACCTTGCCGGGCATGATCGACGAACCGGGCTGCGTGGCGGGAAGCGACAACTCGAAGATGCTGCACCTCGGACCGGAACCCAAGAGTCGGATGTCGTTGGCAATTTTTGAGAATGAGACGGCGATGGTTTTTAGCTCACCGTGAGCCCCCACAAACGAGTCCTTGGCTGCCTGCGCCTCGGGGTGATTCCGTGCTTCCTCGAACTGCACGCCAAGTTTTTTCGAAAGGGCCTGGCAGACTTTGGCTGCAAACTCGGGGTGAGTATTGATTCCCGTGCCGACCGCCGTCCCTCCGATTTCCATGTTCGTGCGGAGCCCCAGGGCCAACTCCGCGCGACGCACGGCGTATTCCGCTTGAACCGCATAACCTCCGAATACCTGCCCTACGCGGATCGGCGTGGCATCCATCAAGTGCGTGCGACCGATCTTCACGATCGCGTCCCACACCGTCGCCTTCTCGGCCAGCGACTTATGCAGCCGCCGCAGGGCCGGGATCAGGTTCTCGTGAATTGCCGAGACCGCGGCGATGTGCATTGCGGTGGGAAAAGTGTCGTTCGACGATTGTCCGGTGTTGACGTGGTCGTTCGGATGCACCGCACCCTCGACCCCCTTGGCACCACGGCCGAGTCCCAACTTTTCGTTTGCCAGATTGGCAATCACTTCGTTGGCGTTCATGTTGGTCGATGTGCCGGACCCTGTTTGATAGATGTCAACAGGAAAATGCGCGTCGTGCTTTCCCGCAGCCACTTCGTTCGAAGCCGCGATGATCGCCTCGGCACGTCGGGCGTCGAGCTTACCCAGTTCCAGATTCGCCTGGGCGCAGGCGGCCTTGAGATGCCCAAAGGCGTGAATCATCGCCGCCGGGACGGGTTCATGGGAAATGGGAAAATTGTCGACTGCGCGGGCAGTCGAGGCACCATACAGGGCATCAACCGGCACCTGCATTTCGCCCATCGTGTCGCGTTCAGTTCGGTATTGAGTCATGGGAAAGTCGTAAGTAGTTAGTCGTAAGTAGTTAGAGCGAGAGAGTCGTTTGTCATCACTTACGACTTATGACTAACGACTCGCGCCTTAACCGCTAACCTACCGCTCCGCGCTTCGACCGACAAGCTAGGCGGCGAGTTTCGCGGTGGTTTGATTCGCCGTAGGCATGCGGATGTCCAACTGTGGGAAGGGAATTTCGATCCCCGAACGATCGAGTTCCAATTTGACAGCCCGAATTAGCGCTTGCTTGGCATCGCCAAAATCCGCTTGGCGGACCCAAATCCGCACCGACCAATCCACACTCGATGACCCCAGACCCACCAAGTCCACCGAAGGTTTAGGCTCCGCGACCGCTTGAGAAACCACTCGGCAGGCCCGCTCCAAGGTGGCCCGCGTGTCGTCGATGTCAGCCGCATAGGCAGTCCCTACAGATACGTCCACCCGGCGATGGCGATGGTAGGTGGTGTTTTCAATCACCGCCCCAAAGATCGAGCTATTGGGAATAATCACCCGCCGACCGTCGGAGGTGTCGATCTCG
>CALMBE010000633.1 GCA_937860165.1 uncultured Planctomycetaceae bacterium | reverse complement strand
CCAGTGTTTACGGACGCTTGTGATTCGAGAAAATGTATCCTTCAGGCCCGCGCGGAGTTTATCTGACTCGGTATCTAATTGACAACGGGTGCGGGAAGTGTGTCAGAATGTAATCATGGCTACTGCCCCCGAGCTCTTATCGACGTATTTAGAACCGATTGCCGAAGGGTTGACCCCTGGGCAAGCTGAGAAAATATTGGCTATCAGGCCGACTGACGAGCTACTCAATCGTGCTCAAGAATTAGCAGATAAGTCCAACGCTGGAACACTCAGCGAGCAGGAGCGGGCCGAATACGAGTATTACGTGGATGTTGACGATGTCATTGGACTCTTAAAGGCTAAAGCGCGTTGTCTCTTGGGCCGTCAGGCTTCTTAGGGCATGGATGCAGTCACGCGCAATCTGCTTCGCCGCGAACTAATCGATCAAGGCGAGTATTGAATCTCAAATTCCTTCCGCATTCCGAAATCCGCACTTCGCAATTTTCCCCTCATTCCTCTTTCAAAAACTCCGCGCGGTAGACCGGTTGATCGTGCAAGCGGGTCCGGCGTTCGAAGTGGGTGCGGAAGTCCAGATCATGTTCGGCGATTTTTTCTGGGACGGCATGGGGACCCGAGAAGCGGGTGTGTGCGGTAATGAGTTCCAACGTCGCGGTGAAATACGCTTCAACATCGGTCCAAAAGTGCAACTTGCCACCGCTGGCCAGTGTGCGAAACACATCCCCCAGGAATGCTTCGTTGAACACTCGCCGCTTGTGATGTCGTTTCTTCCACCACGGATCGGGAAAATAGACATGCACCGCCGTCAGGGAACCCTCGGGAATTATTTCCCGAAAGAGCCGCAGGCCGTCGCCGTGGATCGCCACGGCGTTGGTAAGTCCCCGCTTGGCAAGTCGGGCGGCGGTGAAGCGGGCATACTTTGCCGCCACTTCAATCCCCAGGAAATTGTGCTGGGGATTATTCGTGGCGGCATTCTGTAGAAAGAGGCCCTTGCCGCTTCCCATCTCCACTTCCAGCGGAGCCTCGCGACCGAATAGAGCACCCGCGTTCCAAGGGCTCGACAACTCCTCCAGTTTGCGAAAATGGGGCGCGTAGTCGAGTTCACCATCGATCTTGGGCAGCGCACGTCGACCCATGGTCTAATACTCCGGGGTGGAAACGGCGAAAAAAAATCAACCCGCGGAGACCTTGCGGGCGGCAAACTTGCGGAGCTCCTCGGTCGGGAGGGCAATCCCACTGATTTCGCCTTCGCAGACCATGTTCGATCCGACAAACGCCTGGAAGATACTGACCACGATCCGACCACGCCGCATTTTGGTCAACTTGCACGCCACCGTGAGTCGGTCACCGGGAAGAACCGCACCGCGAAATTTGACTTTGTCGAGCGCGCCGAAACCCATCACATCGCATCCCAGCAGGTCATGCTTCAGGGCATGATAAGAACAAACCTGGGCGGCCGCTTCGCACTGGATGACTCCCGGCATGAGTGGCATGCCTGGCATGTGCCCCGGGATCCAGAATTCCTTATCGGACACGTCGAGATAACCGACACAGGTATTCGCCAGCGGATCGTCATGGATGATCGCCGTCAGGTGCTCCATGTCACCGCGCTGCGAATTCACAAGCCGAATCGCTTCGATGTCAGCCACGATCTTGGAATAATCGAGCGACTCGGGATCGAAGATCCAATCTCTGCTGGGCACGACGAAAGTTCCTTGAAAGAGGACTCTTCGAGAAAGCTAACTTGGAACAGGGTGCCCGAAAGTTTACCACCGAACACCCATTCAAAAATCAGGTCCGGACCTTGTGGCGACGATTTTTGCGGGGGCGACTACAAGCGGGACGCTTGCCATGGTTGGCTTTCGTGACTTTGCGACCGGGTTTGGCCATGACAATTATCCTTTCAACTGGGAGGGGTAACGATCTGATAGAATCGCCAGTCTAGCAGGACTAGACCGTCCTGAAAAGTCGTTTGTCAGCAAGGGTAAACACAATAATTTGAGGCAGATTGAACCACCAAGGCTCGAAGGGCACCAAGAACTGAAGAAGGGGGAGGGTGATTGCAAATTGCAAATTTTCAATTGATAATTTGCAATTATTAAATTTTCTTCGTGCCCTCCTACTTCCCCTCCCGCAGGTTCCAGGCCTCGAGCCAGACAATTCCCACCGGTTGCATCGCAAATTCCTCCGTGAGGCGTTGGTTCATATCGGTCAGATGGCCCGCCCCATAGAAGATGCCGATCCGCTGCTTGCCGCTTCGCAGTTGCTTGCGGAGCACCTCGAGGGCCCTTTTGTTGCGTTCAGTGATGAGGGTCGAACCCTCGGGCCCCGACATCCCCGACAGGGCCGCTTCCATCGACTGAAATTGCTTGGCGATCGCAATCTTTAATTTCCGCGGCCGATCTTCAGAGAACATGGCCGTAAAGAAATCCATGTCGCTCGATTCCCCTTTAGCGGCCTGTTCGCTTTGCTGGGCAATCGCCTGCCCCATCATGCGGGCATACATTTCCATGAAACTTTCATCGCGATTGACCATCGAATCCGAAAACTCCTCGGGGGACATATCCGCATGTACGAAGTTGGGCCGCATGTAGTCGATCTGTTCCAATTGGTGCTCGATTTCGAGAACGGATTTCATGCTGTTCTGTAGCGCGCCGACGGGATGCGAGTTCGATGCCCCTCGACCACGCGCGACTCGCGTGCCCGGCGGGGCGACCAGTTCATAGAGCAAAGCCTGATACTGCCGAAACCGACGGTTTAACTCTCGGTAGTAGCCGAGGTCGCCGATGTGTACCGCTCCGATCAAATCGACATACTCCCGCGCTGGGGGAAGCTGGCCGGGGCTCGACCGTATTTGCCTGGCAAGCCGCGCGGGGACGTACCGCACGATGGCCACCTGCAATGCTTGCGGTTGGCCTTTTGAGTCTTTGACGAGCCGCACCCACTCCTCGCCCAACGCTGGCGCGGCTTCGGCCGTTGCCGCCCTACCAGCGTTGGCTGATAGTGCTAGCACCAGTCCAATCAGGAGGTACCAACCCGAAGAAATTGGAAATTGTCGCGTTCGGAATTCGTTTCTTCGATTCACGGTGGGTTTCTCCGTTGGTACTTCACTCCGGGGGCTAACGCCCACCGGCTCGTGTGTTGCCAATATATCAGCGAAGCGACTGGCTGACTATTTCGACGGGAACGGCTACCAGAGCTAGCACATTCTTGCCGGATAATCGTTAATTTCGACAGACTTTACCGAACTTACTCAACCCTTGCGACCGGCGTTTCCGATACTACCAGCACAGATCGTCCAAAGGAGTGCCCCCCTGGGGCTAGGACTAACCTCAATGCGCCTCTTACGAGGTGCCTGTGACAAAGGTTGTGGGAAGCTATATGGCCGCTCCAAAATTTTCGACTTGCGTTGTTGCGTTCCTTCTGGTTGCCAGCCTGGTTGCTGGGAGTTCAGCACAAGAATTCGACGACATCAACAACACGCCGCTCTACGTGGACAACACGGACCACGATCTACAGTTCTTTTCCCCCGTGAACTTCGACTTCGAGAATCAGCCGATTTCACAAAGCAATGGCTATTACTTCGGCTACGACAAGCTGAGCTGGGCCTTTACGGGCGAGCGAACCACCATCGGCAATCCCGGGGGTACGGCAGATGGTTCGATGAGCCCCTTCCGAATCTTTGAGAAGGGAGAGGCACTTAACGAAGATACGGGAGTCATCGTGCCGATACCAGGGACCGAGATCCTCATTCCTGCTCCTT
>CALMBE010000632.1 GCA_937860165.1 uncultured Planctomycetaceae bacterium | reverse complement strand
CTTGCACATGATGTAGGACAGGATCGCGCCCGAGCTGTTGTCGTCGAAGAAGCGGGCGGGCATGCGTACCAGCCGCGCGAACATGGCGGCGCGGTCGAGCCGTTCGCGGGTCGTTGCCCGCATATTTCTCGCCCACGGCATCCTACTCCGGTCTTCGTCAAAGCCGGGATCCCCACTATCCATCTCGAATGCCTCGACGTTGGCCCACAGTGCCATCTTGACTCCGTTAGCGTTGGCCCGGTCCACGGCGCGGCGGACTGCTTCATACATCTCACCGGTCGACAACGAGAACCGCGTTCCGTTCGTGTCATGCGGCTGTATTGTCACGTAGTTGCCTAGAGCCGGGTCATGGTCGACCACCCGGCTACCTCGTTCGTAATCCCAAAACAACGCGTTCAGCCCTGATCCTCGGCCATCTTGGGGGATGAGGATGTCTACTCCGGATCGGGCGCACTGCTCAACTGCCTCGGCAATTATCTCTGCCGTTAGCCGTTCAACGTTATGGCGTTGAACGCAGTCCACATACGGGGAGATCGCAAGCCTCGCCGACGGGTGGTAGACCGTATCCATCAAGTCACGCCCCTGCCGGTAGGCGTCCCACGCAGGGTACCCAGGGCGAAGATCCGTTTCGAACGACTGGTAAAAGCCGACAATGACCGGGTGGTTGCTAAATCTATTACGGACATTCGACAGCCACCATTGTGTCACCAGCCCCCAGATGGGAAGGAGTCCGTTATGGATCTGGGGACCGCCCGGTTCGGGTTCCCCCGGTAACATGGGCATCCCGAGTAGCACGCCGATGCCACGTTCAGCGGCGGCCTCCAACAGCCAGTCCAGCCGCCGCTGCTGCAGGGAACGGCGACCGAATCCGTAGACGACGTCGATTCCACCAGAGGCGTGGTCGGCGACCAGCCGCCAACACTGCTGCGGCTCGCCATTGGCAGGACTGATAGTTACAATTCCGGATAGCGGATGGGCGTTAGGCAGAGGACCATCGAAGAGGTCTTCTCCCTCCCAAAATCCCTGATGCACGACCCGGTAACCAGCGAGAGTTCCGTTGACTGGTAGAAATCCAGCGGGAAGGCCAGGGCGGTTGCATTTGCCTCTAAGTTTGTTTTCGTCGCAGTCATGGAACGCAGAACCGAACTGCAGCATGATCGAGCCACCAAGGGTCGTGAGCTGGTCTAATACGCGACGCCAGTCCGCTAACGACTCGCGATCGTAGATCCATGTGCCATCGATCCAGTGCATTTGCTCCTCCGGAATTTTAGATGTGCCTAGAACCTATCTCAAAACGGGATTCTTGCTGGCATGCAGTGCCGCACGAGTGCGCCAGGAACCCCCATAGGTGACTGACTTGTCGTCCAGGGAGAGACGCAGGGATCTAGATTGCAGACCGGCATGCTCACTCCTCGACAGCCTTTTTCATAGGTGACCCCATAGACTTCCTCGGAATCAGCGTCTGTACACCTGCTGCATGCGCTTGTCGCTGCGGCTAGAGATCGGGTTTTCCCCAAGGAAACAAAGCTTCGTAGTAGAACTCACCGGCTTGTCCGGGAGCAGTCCTTATCCCCAGGTACTTCATCAAATCTTGCACGACAGTGCCACGCATCGCATGCAAATACTTGGCTTTCGACAGAACCAGGGTACGCACGTTGTGGTCGGCTTCTCGGACAATCAACTTGGCACGCTCGCTCTTGCTAAGTTTCGCGAGGCGTTTGTGCCAAGCCTGGATTTGCAGCAATTCCTCCTGCGCAAGCTCGGCTGCCGCCTCGATCATCGATTCTTGCAGCGAGGTTAGATCGTAAATCCCTCGGATCTCGTTGGCGGAATTCATGACGACGATGTCGGGTTTCAGGTCCATAACCAGGATATCGCGAACATGCCCTGTGGGTCTTCCGGATTTATCGCGCACCTCGGCTTTTCCGAACTTTTTGATGAAGGCCTCCTCGAGCTTGGCTTCTTTGCTCCCGCCCGGCGCTCGACCGAGTATTTTGGTCACATACTCTTCGACCGTCATTGAGCCAAACATCTTCATTCGCTTCGCAAGCTCGGGATCTCGAGCCTCCTTCACGAGAGTGCGGATTGACTGATCCTTGGACAATCGATAGCCTTTCGCCAGCGACTTTTTGATGAGGGCGAAGGTCGCTTCGTGCATCGCCGTTCCGTAGAGCATGAGCAAGCGCCGCTGTTCCTTCGGGCCAAGCAGTCGGCCGATGGCTTCGATGTCTGTCTTGGGGGGATTCGTACGGTACTTTCCCTTGGCAACGCGCTCCGCGGCATCGCGCAGCGCCTTTTTCAGTTTCGGGGAAGTAGCCTGTGCCAGCGCCTTATTGATCAGTTCCGTGAAGTTGTCCTTGAACACTTTAGACCGCGCCGCATTTTTGGCGGCCTCGCCAAGCAACTCGGCGAGCGAAATCGCGACGATGTTGACGCGGCTCC
>CALMBE010000631.1 GCA_937860165.1 uncultured Planctomycetaceae bacterium | reverse complement strand
GCTATCTATTTGGTCATTTCATGTTGCTTAGCCCACTGGATGCGGGCCGCAAGTTCTGGAGAGGCATCTGAATCAGGGCATTCATCGAGGGCTTTCGAGTAGATTCCATGGGCTTCGTCCCAATGTTGCTGGAGCTCGGCACACTTCCCCGCTTGGAGGGCAGCTCGCGATTGCCAGTCCGTGAATTCATGGTTATCGATCACCGCGCCAAAAGCTTGCTTCGCTTGCTCATAATTTCGCTGGTGAAAGTAGATTTCTCCGATCATCCATTGAGCCATGGCAGCCGTTTCTGTGCCGGCTGCTAATTCATTCTGCAACACGTCACGGTAAGCCGAGCGGGCCGCCGTCATTTCTCCACGTTCTGCTGCAGCCCGCCCTCGCAGGTAATCCACTTCATACGCTAGTTCAAACTCGGGGTGATGTGCATCGAGTCGTCCGACCAACTCCCGCACGAAAGTCCATTGCTGTTGCTGGGCGGCAAGTTGTGCTTGCCTGAGCGAAACCATCGGAACCCACGCTTCTGTCAATCCCACGACCTGTGGCACCAGCTTCTCGAACCGCTGCCAAGCCTCCTTGTTCCGGTGTAGGCGGAAATCTGCTTCGGCACGCCAAAAAGACAATCGCGCGGCGAGTGGTCCAAGCTCGCTTCCTACTTTGACCGAATCGACAAGCTCCGCGATCTCTTGCCATCGGCCCTCCTTGGCGGCCAATTGACACTTCAGACAAACCCCTTGAGCCCGAAGGAGTACGAGACTCTCGGACGAGCTCGCGTCGACTGTACCAATCGCGTCGAACAGCCAAGCGAGATACCGGCCTGCCGAAGTGCTATCATGTTTATCGGCTGCTGCTAGTGCGAGCCGATAGGCGGCCTCTGCCGCTTGGGGACTCTGAGGAAACTTTTCCAGCAACTGTTGGCAATGTTTGGCGGCTTTGTCGGTGTTACCGGCCGTGGCTTCGATTCGGGCCAGGCGAGCCAAGATTTGATCCGACCGGTCATCCGTGGGAAAGTCGCGTAGCAACCGTTCGAGCAGAGAAGTTGCCAGAGAATAGCGCTGGAGGCGTTCGTACAGTCCGGCTGCCCGCCAAAGGGCTTCGGCCTGTAATCCGCCTGCCGCGGGTTGCTCGAGATAGTCTAGATAAGCAGCCAGTGCGGCATCAAAAAAGCCATCCCTCTCCAATCGCACGGCTTCTTCAAAGGTCTCTGCTCCAGGAGAATTGTCCGTCGGCAGCAAGGGCCTCTTGGAGTCTAACTGATATTCCTTACTTCGATACCCTGGCGAGGGGACTTCCGAGTGTTCGGCGAGGCCCATAGTCCCAGTCGAGGATTTAGCGGTCGCCTGACGCAAGTATTCACTGGCGGGAAACTTAGCTTTAAGTCGTTTGCAGGCTTGAGAAAAATCGGCTTCCGATTTCGTCGATCGAGCCACGCGAGCAAGCCCCCACAGGGCATCATCGGCCCACGAGGAGTCAAGATACTCGGCGACAAGTTGCTCAAACCATTGCATAGCCTGGGAGTATTTTTTTGATTGGAGACAGCACTCTCCGAGATAAAACATTGAAGCACTGCGGTGGGGGGCAGTGGCATCGTTCATGGCCAGCGAAAGCTCGGCAATGGCTTTCTCCCAATTCTGCTCGGCGTAGGCGGTCATTCCCAAGAGATAGTGGCACTCCGGGCCTAGCTGCGCATCGTTCCCGAGCGGTGCGATCTCACGTGCGATGGCATCCCATCGCGACAGTTTCCACAGTGACCAGCCGGCAGCGATTCGGGCACGATTCTGTTGGCTTGGTTGACCTGGTGTTTGAGATGCCCGGCGAAAGTTAGCCAGTGCTTGATCGAACTGGAGAGAATCGTACTCCGCACTTCCTTGGATCAAGAGGGCTTGCAGTCGAAGGTTGTGGTCGGCGGCTTGGCACAAATCGCCTAGGGCCACCGGGACTAGGTCCCATTGGTCCGAGATCAGGTGGGCCCGCGCCAGTCCCAGTCTCGCCGTGGATTCTTGTGTCGGCGTGGGCTGCATTTCGATCACTTGGCTGTATGCCTTAATCGCTTGCGCTGAATCTCCCGCATCGAGGGCGAGCTCGCCCAAGTAGTTGCTCGCATCCAGGGCGAGCGTATCGAGCGGGTAGCGCTCGATGAATTGCCGCAAGGCAGTTTTTGCCTCCAGTGGATTTCCGCTCAGCAACACCGCTTCAGCCAGGCGAAATGCAGCACGCGATTGGTAGCGGATGGCATTCGAGGATTCAATGACGCGCAAGAAATGTTCGTGTGCCTCGGCGTATCGACCAAGTTGAACCAAACATTCGCCAGCGAAAAAGTGAGCCGACTCCCGAGTTTCAAAATTACGAAGCTCGTTGGCAGCCGTCTGAAAGAGTGCTGCTGCCGATTGCCACTTTGCAC
>CALMBE010000630.1 GCA_937860165.1 uncultured Planctomycetaceae bacterium | reverse complement strand
CCGAATTGGTTGTGTCGCCTCGAATCCCAAATTTAAGTTGTGACAAAGCACTAGGGACGGACCGGTAGCGCAGCCCGCAATAAACACTTCTGGCGGAGAAGTGCGCGAACGACTAGATAATTCCACCATGGACGCTATGCGTCGTCAGGTGCGAAGGTTGATCGAGAAACCAAATACGCTCCCACTCATCGAGCATGGCGCGCAGATTCTCGGAAGTGTAAATCAACTGCTGGGAACGCCTAGCCGGGTCCGCCGAGTACATCGGTAGAAGGCAGCCGGTATTGCCGGCAAGCGTCCAAACAGTCGCCATCACTAAGAGCCATTTACGCATTGGCGCAGCTCCTCCTTGAGCAGCAAAGCGAGTCCCATAGCGCATCGCGCGCTAGGAAAGCTTCAACCACTTGAGGGCCGATTCCTCGTAGAATCCGATTCCCGAGCAACCGACCGGTCCCGCAATAAAGTGAAAAGTTTTCGACTGCGGTTTTTGGGCCTCAGTCTGGTAGAAAAGTCGAGGGAGGATAGCCATTTAGATTCACTGCGCCGAGAGCAGAATCAATAGCCCCTCATGTGTATTTTGTGCAAAGTTATGTGCCCCGGAGGCTTTTTGCCAGCTTCGAGACAATTCGGCAACGGATCTAGGCGACTAGGTTGTGCCACCCGCACCGGCTTCGTAACTTGTTGGAGGAGAAGAAGTTTCGTGATTCATCGCATTGAGGGGAGGGACGCCTGAGCTGGCGGCGCGATGGGCAGCTTCGGCTGCGGCATTAGCCAGCCTTTCCAGTTCATGGACCCGTTCTTCCATCTCTTTTCCCGGTTTGAAAGTGACGACAAATTTTTCGGGGACAAAGACTTTCTCGCCAGTCCGTGGATTACGTGCCTTGCGTGCTCCCCGGCGTTTCACTTCAAAAACACCGAAATTGCGAAGTTCGATCCGCTTTTCCTCAACCAAAGTGTCGACTATGGCGTCGAACGTCTTTTGGACGATCTCCTTGGTCTTCAACTGAGTCATCCCAATTTCCTCAGAAATGGTTTTGACGATCTCTTTTTTGGTCACGACGAGTTCCCCTTTGAGAAGCCTTTGGAAAAGCTGCTAGTGGGGTTCCAGCGCGGCCTTGCCAATTGAGCTAACTTCGAGAAGCGGATTCTTACCACTTGCTCCAAGTGTAATTGGCATAAGCATTAGAGTCAAGATTCACGCAAATAGGTCGTACACTTACGACGGCTGCTTTCCAGCCAATTCATGGCAGAAAGTGCTGTGAAGGACATCAAATTATCAATGAACTACAGGCTAATCTTATTTACCGAATCAACCCAAACTGCACATTTTGGTGCTCGAACGGGAAATGGTTGATCCAGGGCCTTACCCTGTCTCCATTGATCGACTGATCATTCGGTAAACTTGAACCAACCCCTACAAATTGCCAAATCCTGCGATTGACTGCATTACACATTAAAAACGGCGGCCTGCTTTTGAATATCCGCTAGCTGGTAGAGTTTTCCCCTCCCACTTCCTGGACAAACTTCGCAAGTTTCTTCCCAGGTTTTAGGGCTTTTCAAATTGGAATTCCAGAATGGCCAGGTACGGCACTGGCGGGGACGATTTTCATACACCGTACACTTACGACTTTGGTTGTCGAAGAAGATGCAGTCGCCCCCTTCCAATTCAATCAAGCTGCGCCGAACGCCGATCTTCCGCACGAATTTAGCCTCGAAAGAGTCCACGTCCATGGCAAGTCGCTCAGCCAAGCCGTCTATCTCTTGCTGATTGACCCAGACATATCCGGGCGCTCCCGTGCAGCAATCTCCGCACGCGGTACACTTAAACCGCAAACCTTCTTGGAACCACGGTGTGCTATTGCTTGACTGTTTGCCAGCGGTTTTCTTAGCCATGAAGTTTCCTATCGGGTCTGAACGAATCAATCCTAGTTTTCGTGGGTGAGGCTATTTCGGCAATCGCTTTCAGGGTCGCATCTATTTCTTCGAGGGTAGTTGCCCAACCGGGGCTCAATCGCACAGTACCACCGGAAGCCCCGGTACCGAGTGACTCGTGCATACGAGGAGCACAATGCATACCAGCGCGACATTCGATTCCCGCCGACATTTCCAGGGCGACGGCGAGTTCCTGTGGATCATAACCTGCGACAGTGAAACTGACTACGCTCGTGCGGGGCTGATCTGCACGGGGTCCGTAAATTGTAATTCCTGGAATTTCTTCCAACCCTTCCAGAAGTTTTGTCGCAAGCTGGCGATGGTGGGTCTGTAATTTTGATACCCCTTGTTCCAGGAGAAAATCCAGGGCCGCTGCGAGCCCCGCAAGACCAGGAATATTGAGGTTCCCCGATTCATATCGGTACGGCAGTTCTCCTGGCTGCTGGTCACTTTCGCTATTCGTGCCGGTTCCACCAAGTCTCAACGGTTCGAGGAATTGCTCAACATTTTTCCCCAGGATCAATACTCCCGTCCCCAGGGGCCCCAGAAGCCCTTTGTGTCCAGGTGCCGCGATTAAGTCGGCATGACTTTCAATCAAACTAAGCGGTTCATGCCCCAGAGTTTGTGCGGCATCAATCAGGAACAACGCGCCACGATCGTGAACCAAAGTGCCAATTTCGTTGACTGGCTGAATCGCACCGGTCACGTTCGAGCCGTGTACAAGGGCCACCAAGGAAGTGTTGGGCTGCAAGGCCCGGAGGATCGCCTCCGGGGAAACGAAACCAGCCTGATCGCACGAAACGCAACTGACGTCGACTTGGCAGTGGTCTCGCAAGTAGCGCAGGGGCCTGAGCACGGAATTGTGTTCGCACATTGTGGTAACAACGTGCTTCCCTGGTCGTACAATTCCTCGAATTGCCAGATTGAGCGAGTCGGTTCCGCTGCTGGTGAAAATCACACGGTTGGAATCTTCCTGCCCCACCAAGTCAGCAATTGCTTTTCGCGCTCTTTCTACAATTCGATTGGCACCTTCCGCAGCGCGAGAACCACTGCGACCGCTAGGAGCACCGATCTCGCGCTGGTAGCCATCTACCGCTTCATAGACGCACTCAGGTTTGGGCCAACTGGTTGCCGCATTGTCCAGATAGATGCGACGGGTAGATTTGGAATGCGCCATAAGGAGGTTCATCCACCGATCTGATACATGGCACGCAGCGGTTTGACGAAGTCTGCTTCTCCCACTCCATGGGCAGGTAATTTGTTCATAACGCAGTCACGGATCAACTCGCGGAGTTGGTCGTCCGAACCACCAGACCGCATAAGATCGCGGGCATCCCATTCCGTGGTCGAGAAGAGACAGTTGCGTACTTGCCCTTCGGCAGTAAGTCGCAAGCGATTACAACTTGAACAAAAAGGCTCGCTCACCGGGTTGATGAATCCGATGGTTCCACAACCATCGGAGAACGTAAAGTCCACCGCTGGTTGACTGGGATCATTCCTTGGCTTCGGTACGAGCGAGCAAACCTGTTGCTCCAAGACGCGGCGGATTTCCGCACAAGTAAGCACCTGCTCCGCTTGCCAACGATTTTCGGCATCGAGTGGCATGAACTCGATGAATCGAAGCTCAAAGTCATGTTCGCGACTAAATTGGGCCAGCGGGACAATTTCAGCTTCGGTCAGACCACGGATAGCCACCGCATTCAACCGGATATTCTCAAAACCTGCATTCCGGGCAGCGAAGATGCCATCCAGGATGCGTTGCAAACCGCTGCGACGCGAGATCCTCTGAAATGTTGCTTCACTGAGTGAATCGAGGCTCACATTGAGCCGCTGCATACCTGCCGCCTTCAGACTGACGGCCTGTTCAGCGAGCAGTATGCCATTGGTCGTCAGAGCTAATTCTTCGATGCCGGGCACTGCGGCGAGTTTTTCGACAAGTTTCGAGAGGTTGTTACGTACTAAAGGCTCGCCTCCCGTGAGCCGTACCTTGCGAATTCCCAGCAATACTCCCACTCGGACAAAACGTTCAATTTCTTCAAACGTGAGCAATTCCTCGCGAGGCCGAAACTCCACATTTTCTAGCGGCATGCAATAGAAACAACGAATATTACAGCGGTCGGTGACACTTATTCGCAAGCTAGTATGGACTCGCCCCAGCCCGTCGGACAGCGTCGCGCGCGGATACAAACCGTCTTCTTGGATATTGTCGTTGAAGTTCATTCGACCACGGTTCCTGGTGCGTTGTCGGGATGGATCCACTCGCAGGTGCCATCAGCCCAGTGTTCCTCTTTCCAAATGGGGACCCGCTCTTTGAGGGTATTAATCAACCACTCTCCCGCTGCAAATGCGGCGCTCCGGTGCGGGCTGGCCACCACGATAGCCACGCTTGCCTCACCCAGCGGAACCTCACCCAAACGATGCACAATGGCACAACCGCAGAGCGACCATCGCCTCCGGGCCTCAGCTTCCAGTTTTGTCATTTCGCTCGATGCCATGGATTCATAGGCCTCATACCGCAAGAAACTTGTCTCTCGCCCCGCCGTGAATTGGCGTGTCGTACCCAAGAACAAGAGTACTGCCCCAGCAGCCGAACTAAGGCACTCGGCAATTATTTTTTCGGGTTCGATTTTCTCAGAAGTCAATTGAATCATGGCTTGGCCAACCCTATCCCCCACTCACTGGCAGAATGCAAGCAACTTCAGTCGCATCAGCAAGCGGATCCTCATCGCGGGCATAATTCGCGTCGATTGCAAAGAGCGACCGTTCCACCAGCGAGGACAATTGTGGGTACCGCTCGGCAATGGCAACTCGCAACGCCCCAACCGTCGCCGGGTCGGTAACTGCAATTTCAATTTCGTTCGTACCGAGCGTTTCTCGGGCTGTGGCAAAGAGCTTTACGGTGACTTTCATGTTACTATCAAATCGCTACCGGGGCCAACTACCAACTGTTTTAATTCGGGTGAGAGTCCATAAGCCAGGGCGACGATCTTGATCGGATGGATGGTGGGTTTGGTGGTCCCTTGTTCCATTTGCACCTTGCATGTGCTGCACTCCGTGGTTCCGGCAATAAACTTTCCGCTACGGATTGCGTTGATTAATGGCAACCCAGCTCGGAGACTCGTGCGGTAATGTTCATGCTGAAAGCCATAAAGTCCAGCAATCCCACTGCACCCTTTTTCGAGTCGAACGATTTTCAGCCCAGGAATCAATTGCAAGAGATTCTCGGCAGGATTGCCAATTCCCAAGGCCTTTGTGTGACAGGGGGTGTGATATCCTAGAGTAAAATCCAGTTCCGAGAAGTTCAGGTGGAGCTTTCCGCTTTGGTGAAGCCGCCACAGATAGTGACACGCTTCAAACGAATTCTGGGCAACCATGGCAGCATCGGGATCATCTGGCAGAAGTTGAGGGTATTCGTGAGACAGAGCCAACACCGCCGAGGGTTCCGTCGAAACAATGCTGTAACCTTGTCGGACGGCCTCGGCTAGTAGAGCCACATTTTGTTCGGCAATTTCTCGGGCCTCACGGACTACCCCTCGGGCGATCAAGGGCATCCCGGCCTGCCGCTGCCCTTCGGGTACATACACCGAAATTCCGTTATGCTCCAGGATCGACACGAAAGCTTCGGCCAGTTCGGCATCGCAATAGTTGGCATAGGTATCGACAAAGTACAGAACCTTCTCGACTTCTCTAGGCTCGCTGCGATGCCAACGGCGCTGTACGGCTTTGCGCAGAAACGACTGCCGACGAAATCGCGGGAGTTTGCGTCCTTGGGCGATCCCGATTCCCTTTTCCATCAACCAGCGTGCAATGCGATTCCCCACGGCCCAATTCGTCAGGCGAGCATATTTCGATCCGTAATGACAAAGGTTGTCCACACGAGCCAAGAGCCACTCATGGAGTGACTCGCCATTGGTGGCGATGTAAGAAGCCTTGGCCTCGATCATCAACTTGGGAATATCCACGCTGGCGGGACATTCCAGGCGACACATGTGGCAGTGGACACAGAGATCCGCGATTTCCTTGCAGGCGTCTTCCAATACAGTGCCTAAAGGCATCGCTCCTGACATGATCCCGCGAGCCAGGTTGGCCTTGGCCCGCGGCGACGCTTCTTCTCGAGGCGAGTATCGGTGGATAGGGCACATCCGAGAGTCGGGGGAATTGGTGCGACAGGCAGCGCACCCATTACAAGTTCGGGCGGCGCTTGCCATCTCTTCGGGCTTCCAAGCCAATTGCAAATCAATGGTAGGTAGCTCGACGGAATCAGAGGTCACCTCCACCGTTTCCGAACTGCTCGGCAAATCAAACAACGGATATCGCACATGCCGTAAATTGTCGGTCAGAGCCACCGTTTCTTGCGGCACAATCTTGCCTGGATTCATCAGGCTTTGCGGATCAAAGAGTTGTTTTACCTCTCGGAAAGTCGATGCCAGCGGTCCGAATTGTCGCGCCAAGAACGGGGTCCTGCTGAGTCCATCTCCATGCTCGCCGCTAATTGTTCCACCGACGCGCCAGACTTCTTCGTAAATCTGATCGGCTAGTAAATCCATCTTGCCAATGTCTTCCGCATTGGCAAGGTCGAGAAAGGGACGGAAATGAAGTTGGCCGTGTCCCACATGCCCGAAGAGCGAAGCGGTGGTATGTTCTTGCTGGAAGATTTGCTGCACACGGGGCAAGAAATCGGCCAATGAAGCCGGTGGGACAGCAATATCCTCGATGAATGGCAAAGGTCGCGTGAGCCCACGCAACCGATACAAGGTCGGGGTATAGTGTCGGGCCAGTTGCCAGAGCAATTCATGATCGATTCGATCCGCTGCCACGCACGAACCTGTTGCGAGGTGCTTGCGATCTTGAATCAATGTGATCGTATCCGCCAGTCGCGATTCTACTTCTTCGCGCGATTCCCCTTGGTATTCCACCAACAACACCGCTTCGGCATCCGGCGGAATCAGAAACTCGTAGCGTGGATCACTTTCTCGGGCCAGGCTCAAATGCCGACGGTCCATCAAGTCGCAGGCACTCGGCATCAGCGGCAGTATATCCAACGTCGCATGTGCCGCTCGATCCACCGATTCAAAAAACAGAAACGCGCTGCCCACCTCTCGAGGAATCAGCTGGGTCCTGAGCGTAACTGCGGTGATGAGCCCTAAAGTGCCTTCGCTCCCCGCGACGAGTTTAGCCAACTGGATCCCCGGGCTCGATCCAGATTCTGTGCGTAAATCATCCAAACGATAACCGCTGCTATTAACCAAACTTTTGGGCGAGCAATTGCGAATACTCTCCTCGTG
>CALMBE010000629.1 GCA_937860165.1 uncultured Planctomycetaceae bacterium | reverse complement strand
CCACGGTAATCGTTCGCGACTCGGTCCCGGTTGAAGGGACGTAGGCCACAACGAGGCTGCCATCGCCCGTCCGCGCCGCGGTCACGTAGTCGCCGCCGGGAGTCCGATTATCCTCTCCGAACGTCCCGTACCCTGCCGTGACGACGGAGTGGTCTTGGTCTGGAACAAGTTCGTGCCACGCCCGGCCCTCGAAGAGTGCCTTGACGTGAACCATCTCCCGCGACGGCTGGCGGTCCATGCCCGCGCGCCAGTTCAGCCGCGGAGGTTGTTTTGCCGAAGTGCTTCGCGGACCACCGAACTCCCAAACATGTTCGCTTCCAAACATATGACCAGTCGCCCCCGATAGCAGAGCCCAGTAGGCCTGCGCACGCAACATCTGCGGCGTGCCGCCGGCCCGTCCTAGACTCAAAGTGGTTTCTTCATAGTACCCTTCATTGACGAACGACGGCTTGGGGTTCGCCCGGTTGTACGCCCTGAGCGTCTGGATGTACGTGCGATTGCCCCCATACGCGTTGTCCAAGGTCATGTAGGGGGCAAAAGTCGGCTGATCGACGGCGGTGGTACGCCGATACCAGTGGGCCGTCCAATGGTGGTCCGGGGCGTGATCCTTGATTCCCAGAAGGATCTCCAGCCAGTTCTTCTCCAGCGCCGATCCCACCTCCAGCGTTCGATCTCCTCCTGCTTGCCAGATGATGTTGGGATAGCCTTTGTACCGGTTGCCCAAGTATCGGCCAAAGTTTCGGCATTTCGTCGGCCCGTTGGCCACGATCTGCTTGCCCCATCCATGGTGATCAACGCTCCCAACGACGGCGGGGTTCAGGACCACCACGATTCCTTTCTCCCGGGCCTTCTGGAACAGCCAATCGGCGTGAGCGAAATACGCCTCGTTCGGGGTTGAGAAGTCTCCCGCTGTCGTGAAGGGCGCGTCGCCGGATTTGTTGCTGGGCGGATCGTCGGCATATACGGTCCAGGTCAAAACCGTGAGGATTGCGTTGAATCCCTTCTGGCGGCGGTTTTCCAGGTACTTCTCGGCTTCCTCTTTCGTGAGCTGTAAGATCAGGGACCACGCGGTATCCCCGTGCAGGAGAAACGGCTTGCCACTCGCGTCTTCCAAGTAGCGGCCGTTCGCAGAGACTTGGACTGGAAAGAGCGAGTTACCCTCCGCAGCCAGTGCGGCCGGAGTCGCAGTCGCAGTAGCGCAGAGCAGCCAGACCCGAAGCACTGCTTTGATGGGATTCCGAAGTGTCAACATAGTGTGATCGCTCTCATTCCGGTTTCGATAACTGCACATGGGCTCTTGACGAAGGAGCAGCGGACGTGTCGCTTGCATTCGGTTCTTGATTGACTCCGCCGTTCGCCATGCCAGGTTCCTGCCAATTTGAATCGCCAATTGCGTCATCGATTGAACTCAGAATGACTAACGATTCCTGACCCCTTTTGCTTCCGCGGCCCTGTCCAATTCGTCGAGCAAGGCATGGTATGCCGGCTTAGGCCGGTACTGCCCGTCGAAGAGGAGCGGCGACTCCCGACGGCCGTTCCGCACCAACCAGTGCAGCTTGTCAGTCACGCCGAAGATCGTCATCACTTTACAATTCGGGGCGGCCAGGCAGGTCTGCAAGACCGACCGGTAGACTGCTGCCTGCTGCTGGAGTTGTTCGGGCGTAGGCGCATCGGTGCCGACGAGTACAGCCAACTCCGTGACGTGGACCTGGATGCCGATGTCGGCGAAGAGCTTCATGGCGTCCGCCACATCCGCCAGGTTCGTCGAGCCGTCAAAATACGACTGAAACCCCACGGCGTGAAGGGGGACGCCCTTGGCTTTCAGCGACTTGACAAGCGCGTAGAACTGCTTCCACTTGTCCCCATCCTTGGGCCCTCGCTCAATGCCGAACTCATTGATCAGGAGGCACGCCTGGGGGTCGGCTTCGTGGGCGAACCGCAGGGCCTGCTCGATCCAGTCCACGCCCACGTTCTTGCGCCAAAACGCGTCTGTTTTTATTGGTTCATTCACCACGCTCCAGGCGACGGCGCGGCCCCGGTAGCGTCCGATCACGGCGTGCAGGTGTTCCCGCATGATGGCCAATAGCTCCTCACGGGAAAAGCCGCCGTTCTTGATCCACGGCGGAAGGGTCGCAGGATTGTCCTGCGTGGACAGAAGGCAGTGGCCCCAGACCTTCATCTTGTGTTGCCGGGCGAACTCGAAGACCTGGTCGGCCTCGCCGAATTGGTAATTCCCGCGATGAGGCTGCGCCACGCCGGTACATAATTGGGCTCGCGTCGCCACCAAGTTGAACTCTCGCGCCAGGGTCGCAGTATAGGCCGGCTCGTGGCCCTTGGAGCCCGATTCCCACGCGGCGCAGCCGACGAGAAAACCGCAAGGATCGGCCTGCGACCTCAACGTCGATTGGGCCTCCGTGAACTGCGCATCTTTGATTCCCAATTCGGGCGTCGCGGCGCCTTCCCTCCGGAGATACAGCACCGCGTGACCCGGAAACGGCGCGTTCAGGGTTCGCTTGGCACCGCCGGAAACCGCCGCGCCGGGCGTGATCTTGCCCTCCACCGGGTGAAGCCATTCCGATTTCAATTCCCCGGCCGCCGCCGAGAGATCCACGGTGACCGACCCGCCCGAAGGCAGATAGACTAGATACGCCCGCCCCGGATCGGCCAGACAATACTTCGTGGAAGCCAGATCATTTTGGGGTGTCATGGCCGCCAGGTTCAACTTGTCGGCGTACACGCGCGTCTGTCCCATGGCTCGCCGCACTCCCTCCTCCCATTGGTCCGGCCGCCCTTCGCCGGCCACACTGTTGTCATAAGAATCCATGAAGATCGGATTGTGCCCGCGCAGGAAACTCTTCCACACCCACGCCGCGTCGCCGCCGATGCCCCACAAGTGGTCCGTGTCGAGCAGAATCACCTTCTTGCCGTCGCTCGCGGGCGGATTGTTCTTGTAGTCGGACTTGTCGGGATTGGGCGAAATCCAGTCGGCCGGGCTGTTGAGCAGAATCTCGGAGTCATCTCCTCCGCCGAAACCTTGCGACGTCATGCCCACCGGATGCTGTTTGGGCTTTTTCGTTTCATAATTCTTGATGAAACGGATCAGGTGGTATTGCCAGTCTTTCGTGCTGCTCGCGGGGTCAAGGAGACGCGACTCGTTGGAGATCTCGTACAGGACGTTGTCCAGATCGTTGACGGTGTCGATGACCTTGCGCACATAGGCCTCCTGCGCGGCGGTGATCTTGGGTCTCGTCAATGTCTGAATCTCCAGCCCCTTGCCATCGCCGTTGGGGTCGCCGTCGATCCCTTGCACGTTGTTCGCCTTGTTGAAGGGGTGACCGCCCCAAGTAGCGAAGCTCAACTCCCAGCCTTCGAACAGCATCACGGAGACGTAAATCCCGCGTTGCCCGGCGGCCTGGACCCGTACCCGCAACCGCTCGAAGTACGCGGGGTCGAACTTTTCGAGATCAAACTTCGGCTTGCCATCAAGCGCCAGACCGGGGCCGGTGCGCAGCCAAGGCTGCGGCGACGCATAACGTACACGCCCTTGGCCATTCGCCCATGTCGCCGAGTCCCATACCCACAGGCGGATGAAGTTGTGATTGTGCGGCACGAGGAAGTCGAGATAGGCGTCGAAGTCGAAGGCATTGGGCGGATCGTCGTCTCCTATGTCCAGCTGGTTGTTCCAGACGTGCGAGCCGGTCAAATAGGCGGCCCGCAACGATCCATCCGGATTCTTTTTGCCATCAGTGAAATATCGCGGGTTGGTCGGATGCACGCGGAGCGGCCCCTTGGCTTGATCTCTCGCGGGCTGCTGTCCCGTAGCGATCGCTACCGCCGACATCAGGCACACGGCAACAAGAAACGTATTCAGAAGTGATTTCATGGCGATCTCTTTCAGTTCACTCAAAGACCTCGAAAAATTTGATTATTTGGAAACAGGTTGGTGGATATACAGCACCGCGTGCCCCTGGAACAGCGCGTTCAGGGTTCGCTTGGCACCGCCGGAAACCGTCGCGCCGGGCGTGATCTTGCCTTCCACCGGGTGCAGCCATTCCGATTTCAATACCCCGGCCGCGGCCGAGAGATCGACTGTGACCGACCCGCACGAGGGCAGATAGACCAGATACGCCTTTCCGGGATCGGCCAGACAATACTTCGTGGAAGCAATCACGGGTTGCCTTCGCTGCTGCGCTGAAAGGAAAGTATTTCGTCTCAACAGCCGTCGCAAATCCTCCTTGCCGAACTTTCGCAGCAAAATCGCCGACCTGAAGGCGACTCGACCCTGCCAAAATTAGAGCAACGTCGGGAAAACAGTAGTTTCCCGACAGACACTCGCTCGGGCGGTTTACGCGAAATAACTGCCCGGCGAGATTCGTATGTTCGCGAACCAGTTCATCGATTCTTTGCGCGAGCGAAACGAAATATGGATCAAATGTGCCGGCGATAATGCCTGCATGAGTTTGCGTTTCTTGCAATCGTACGAAATGTTTACGATTGAATGTCAAGAGTGCGCGGTCATCTTGAGTAGCATACTCAAGCACATCTTCATCGGGCCACGCTTGATCGGCCTTGCCGGTTTCACAGACCGTTAGCACGTCGTGACCAAGATTGCGGAGAGCAAGAACTACAGGAAACGGGAAGTTCTCGTTGGCATAGAGTCGGGCCATTTCAATCGACTACCTCATTAGCCCGAATGTCGGCGTCGATTTCTGCTTGGTGTTCGCGAACGAAATTCCAGGCATTGACCAGATCAGCGGCACGAAGCGTGGGATAGGCGTTCAACAAATCGGCCTCTGTCGAACCAAGGCGACGGCTTGTTCGAGAAGCCAAACGGGTATCCGTGTGCGAACAACGCAAGCTTCGCCGCCACACACACCAGGCCGCGATTCGATCCCTGGACTTTGCCCCCCAACGGCAGCCGCCACGGTTTGAAGAAGTTGGGCCTTTTCCGCGGAAGATAGGCCGGCAAGAGACTGCTCGACTTGTTCGAGTTTGTTCATGCCACTATTTTAACTGCAATCCGACCTAAGAGCTACTCCGGTTCTCGAGCCGATGACGGTGGCGCTTGCCTTGTACTATGGTGCCGGGATGGCTTTGCGGAAGACGTTCCACAAGCGCGAATCACTGACCCATCCGCTCGGTATTGAGTGTGGATTCGGCAGTGAGAATCCGATTGCGCGTGAAGCGGGGCACAATCCAGCCATTGCGATTAAGGGGCACATCGACGCGCACCTGGATGGTCTCAACATCGGGACCCAAGACACTGGGGGTGACGGTCACCTGCGCACCGCGTGTTCCTACCGCCCGGAGAATCACATTCGCTTTGGCAATTGCCTCGGCAGTAGTCGCTCCTGGGACCATGGCGTGACGTGCCGCCTCGTAAGCCGCATTGTCAGCCGTGTGACGGATCGCATTGAGCCGATTGACTTCGATGGAACTGAGAATCAATAGGAAAAACACGGGGGCCACGAGAGCGAACTCGACCGCAGTAGCCCCACGGCGTAGGGTTCGATTCCGAGCGTTGCGTTTCTGGAGAATGAAAGGCATCTTGTTGTTTTCCGAATTTGAGAAACTCACTCCGTCGTAAGCACTGGCAATGTCGAGGCGATTTCGCGAAAGATCCGCTCGAGCGCGGCGGAATCAGGGGCGTGGAAGTGTCGGCCCCCCGCTGCCTCCGCTACAGCCTGCATTCGGGCAATGTCCGCCTCGTCACTGAATGTGACTGTATTGATCACGATGTCTTTTTGAGCGGCCAAGCGAGCGGGAATGATTGGTTCTGGCCCCGTGTTGTGAATTCCATCGGTCATCAGCAAGATCGATTTGATTGCGAATGGTCTGACCTTGGGACCTGTCAACACTTTGATCCCATCTTGAAGACCGGCCGAAATGGCAGTGCGGCCCTTAACTGCTCGACCGCTCAAGCGGTCCATTTCATTTCGAATCTGGAGAAAATCAAATGCCAAGTCGGCATTGATGTCTGAAGTGGTGAAGGAAATACCACATTCGTTGCCAGCACTTGAGTAACTCACCAAGGCGCACTGTTCCTGTTGGGGCGTGCGCTCTAGCTCGCTCAAAAAACCAGCGACGGCCGTGCTAAGACCTCCCCAGCGACTCCGCGTGGGATGGGCCGGCCCGCAGTTTGGACCGGGTGTGGATCCACCCACGATGGAACGCATCATCGATCCCGATCGATCCACCACCAGACAGATGTCACGGTCCAGTTGGGTCGAGATTGCAACCTGAGTCGGTTCAAATCGGCTCTGGCCTAAAACTTTGCCAAAAAACAGATTCACGGGCCCACTCGCCGAGGAGGACGTGCGATTACCCGTGACGCGAACCGAGTTGAGTAGGTTTCCCCCCGGTGAAAACGTAAAGCGGGAAGTCGACGACGATTGGCGACTGATGCCGAATTCGATTTCGTTATCGCTGACTATCAAGGGTGCGCCTGCTACGAGATTTCGATTCGCGGCGTCTTTGGCCGCGGCCCGCGCGTCATCGGTATTCTGCTGCATGGAAAGTGTCTTGGCCGCAGCTCGGGAGGCCGCATCGGTCGCGGTTCGTAGTTCCGTTCGTACCAATTGCATCCAAGCTACGTCGAGTGCAAATGCCGACAAGATGATTACCAGCGGAAGCACGACAGCAATGAGTACCAGCATCGCGCCAGAGCGCCGGGCAGGCTGACGCCCAAAACAATTCGGAAGCATGATCGGACCCTCAGAGGAAAAGTAGGTTTAGAGTTCTTTCATCATCGTCGCCGTTGCCGAGAGTGTGCGACCTCGATAAAACGAGAGGGGAACAACGTTATTGCCCCGGGCAGGTGCCGTGACTGTCACGTTGAT
This sequence comes from uncultured Planctomycetaceae bacterium, assembly GCA_937860165.1. GTDB lineage: Bacteria > Planctomycetota > Planctomycetia > Pirellulales > Lacipirellulaceae > Bythopirellula. The sequence continues at coordinate 7,280 of CALMBE010000629.1, read as the reverse complement.
GTATTGACCGGGCAACACGGTAGAAATATCTGCAGGCTGGATGACGACATTTCCCCCCGCGACGCGTCGCTGGGTAAGTATTTGCTCAGCAGCCGTCCGGACATCCGCCGCGGTGTTGTTATTTGAGATCGCTTGCCGAGCCCCTTGAAAAGCTGCAACCGTCAGAGATTGCTTGAGAAAGACCATCGTGCTGGCCTCAATCGTTCCGATGACAATCAAGACGATTATCGGTAGACAGACCGCAAGCTCAGTCGCGGCAACTCCCCTGCGACGGTCTCGAGCTACTTCAATTTGGTGACCGAAATGTTTCATGTGAGATCGTGGCAAGGAATGGAGAATGAATTGGATAGCTGTTGCTCTAGCGGCTCGAAGGAGCCAGCGTTTCGTAATCCACGTTACCTACTTCCGAGGCGCCTTCACAGGGCACATTCGGTTCGTCCCGGAGTCTGCTGAGCATGCGGTTGAAATCCGTTGCCAAATCTTGCCAGAAATCATACTCGCGGAATTGCAATTCAGTAGCAGGACCCCCCTGGGCAATGGTGCGTACGGTTTGCTTTAAGCGATAAATTGGGCCCGCGAAGCGATTGCTGAATTTGACCGTATCGAGCACGAAGACCGGCAAGAGGAACAACATCACCACCAAGAAGGGGCCGTGCGTCCACCATAGTCTCTCCAAATGAACCTCGAGTCCTAACAGGGGATCGCTGAGCACTTGGAGCAAGAACGCCACAACCGATGCTACGACAAAAAATCCTAGCCAGTGCAGCAAGATGCGACGCACCAGGGCACCCTGCAACTTGAAATCGATGAGCGTCTTATTGCGATTGGATTCGGACATTTTTTTCTACCTATCAGCGAGCTGAGGCATCCCATTTTCTGAAAACGCCGAGGAAACAAACGTAACTAAGGGTGTCCGGGAACTAGCACCGGAAAAAATTAGCTTCGATCGCTATTCCCGCCTGCGCGGGAATGACGGCCCATTCACATGCCGGGTGATTCTGCCGGTCCCGGAACCCCACACATGACTATGAGAAACATAGTTTGTGGAACTCCACCGAAATCCTGGGAATACGAGGTTGCCCGAGAGACTCGCCAAAAAATGGGTTCGTATTCAGCACGACTGTCACAAGCGGAACAACCCAATCGATAGTGGGTCAGTTTCGTAGTGGTGGCTTCCAGCCGCCGCGTAGGAAAGCTTATTGGCGGCTGGAAGCCACCACTACTTTTCAAACTGACCCACTACAATCCGATCAGAGTCAGCCTGCACCTGCCAGGTAGTCGCTCACAACACCGTGCAGCTTTAAGACTTCCTGCTTGACCTCCTTGTAGGGTGCCCGGGCTGTAAGAAGTGCCACGAGCTTATCCCAGATATTGCGGGGAAGGCTCGAGTCCTGGGCAGCGGCAAGGATTTCCGCTTCGAGTGTTTCCAGGTTTTGGCTTTGTGGGGTGTAGACCAACAGCAACCCATGGGTTTTGATAGCCAATTCCGCCAAGGCCGAGTACTCGGGCAACTGCTCCAGGGTCAACTGTTCAGCAATTCCTGAACGACCCGAGTGAAGCAAGTAGTCGATGCCCGTGCTCTGCAAGTTCTCGCCGCCAAGCGGTTCGGGGAGTGGGGGCAATTCCAAATTAAGGAATTCCGCTGAGTCCTTGGCATCTTTCCAAGGCTCCTGGTAGGCTTCTTTCCTCATCCCCTTAGAATAAATTGCTACCGCCAAGCTCCAGCGGCTGCTCATTCGCCAAGCGGCCTGGGCCCTGGGCGAGGGTTTCAAGCCAACTTTAGGGGTGGTCGGCACAATCGAGGGTTCCGCTATCTCGGGAGACTCGCTAGCAGAATCTAGCTCCTGAGAGGGAATTTCTCTGTCGGCAATTGAACTTTCAACTTCAGTCGGTTTATTGACTGCGGTCGCGATTTCTTCGGCCGGGGGGGTAGGTTCCTCTACATGGGTTACTTCGACATAATGAACTTCCTCCCAGCAGCCCCCCGAGATGAGAATCAGCCCAGACACGAGGACCCACGCAGCCGACTGAATCGCGTGCGACGAGACAGTGATGTAGTTTACAGGATTCTTCATCGCAATGGGTTACCATCAATAAACGTGGCAGATCACGCAAACCACTCCTCGCCAACACTCGGCCTGGGCTGCTAATATATCTCATGTCACCAGTTTCTCGAAGCACGAATTTATTGCTACCACTTGAGAAGAAGTAGGGGTTCGCCCACATTGACAGCTCCTGCCGCCGAAGTACCCGCCGAAGCGATCAATCGACGCAGTTTCTTGCGGCGCACCACCGGACAAATCGCCTCGGCAGGTCTGGCGACGCTGGGTTACGCGTATTTATGGGAACCCCACTGGATCCAGGTGACGCGGCGGGGCTTGGAGTTCGAGAACCTCCCCGAGAATCTCGCGGGGCGAGTGTTGGTCCAGATCAGCGACCTCCATGTAGGACGCAATGTGGACTACGGTTATATCTCCCATGCCGTCGCGCGCGTCAGCGAGTTTCAACCTGACATGCTAGTCATCACGGGCGATTTCATGACCTGTCAGGGAAGCGAGCAGATCGATAATTTGTATCAAGTGCTCAAGAAACTCCCGCAGGTTCGATTTGGTTGTTTCGCCACCCTGGGTAACCATGATTACACCGAATCTCACAACTCCTCTCGCGTTGCCGAGGAACTTTGCGAGAGACTGCTGAATCTCGATATTCAAGTACTCCGCAATTCGGTGACCCAAGTCGAAGGGCTCCAGGTGGCTGGCATCGACGACTACTACGCAGGTCGCACGGACGTCCCCGCAACGATTAAACTACTCGATCCGACGCGACCTTCGCTGGCGTTGTGCCACAACCCCGATATCGTCGATCTGGCTGGCTGGGAGGGATTTCAGGGTTGGATTCTGGCTGGCCATACGCATGGCGGGCAATGCAAGGCACCGTTTCTTAATCCCCCGATCTTGCCTGTCCGCAACAAACTTTATTGTGCTGGCGAAATCGAACTCACCGGTAAGCGCCGCATGTATATCAATCGCGGGCTGGGGCACATGTGGCAAGTGCGGTTCAATTGCCGACCGGAAATTACCGTCTTCACACTTCACAATTCGAGCACTCCGGAGTTGGCGAGTACCACATTCACTCGATCTGGTCTGTTCAAAGCGGCCATACAATCGTAGCCTGGGCCGGATGAATCGTTCGACGGATAATGCGAACCGTTTGCACACCGGATTGTCGATGCCCTCATCGACGCTCGCCGCGGGAATCTTAGGGAGTGTGCTTTGCTGGTTGGCGTTACCGCCTCTCGCCTGGAGCTATCTGGCTTGGATCGCACCGATTCCCTGGCTCTTGTTGGTTCAAAAGGAAACGCTGGTGGGTGCCCGGCCCTATCGGGAACTATGGATCGCTGGCCTGGTTTACTGGCTGCTGGCGGTTCATTGGATTCGCTTGCCGTATCCGCTCAACTATCTCGGCTGGGTCTTGCTGGCCGGATACCTGGGAGTGTATTTACCAGTTTTTGTCGTGCTTTCGCGGCAGGCCGTTCACCGCTGGCGAATCCCCATAGTGTTGGCCGCCCCTGTAGTGTGGACAGGGCTCGACTGGGTACGCGGTCACCTTTTCACTGGCTTCCTCATGGGTTCGCTCGCCCACACTCAGTATCGTAATCCAGCCGTGATTCAGATCGCCGATTTCGCTGGCGAGTATGGGGTGACTTTTCTGATTTCTTTCACGGCGGCCTGCATCACCCGTGGGTTGTGCGGTTGGCGGCAAAACCGATCAGGGCAGGGCATCGCTGTAATCCTGACGGGGGCAGCGTTGCTGACAGGATGCTATTGGTACGGGCAAATGCGTTCCGGGTCGGGTGCCCAAGGTGGCACGCACTCCGTTGACACGCGTGTCGCTCTCATCCAAGGCAATACGCTTGCGGACTGGAAAAGCGATCCTGAAAGGCAGCAGCAAATCATGGAAGAGTACGTGCGGCTGTCGTTGGATGCCGTGCGCTACTCGCGCGACCACGAGCACCGCACAGTCGATTTGATCGTTTGGCCCGAAACGGCTTTTCGTGAAACTTTGATTTCCGTAGCCGAAGGATACACTCCCCCTCCCGAGCTCCTGCCCCCTTCCCGACTCACCGCTGCCCAGGACTACCTCAAACTGTTGGTCAAGGAGCTAGGCGCTGCGGTGCTGGTCGGTATCGATCGCGTGGAGATAATTCCCAGTACCGGTGAGGAAATCGAATATCGAACTTTCAATTCGTCGGTGCTGGTCGACAAGAAAGGGAAAATCACCAACACCTACGACAAGATGCACTTAGTGCCGTTCGGAGAATTCATGCCATTGGCCCGCTGGTTCCCGTTTCTGTATCAGGTGACCCCGATCACGGGGGGCGCGGAACCTGGCCAAGCTCCGAGCGCGATGCAAGTCGAAGGAGTAACCTACTCGACGAATATCTGCTACGAATCGGCCGTGCCCCATCTCATTCGTCGCCAAGTGTGTGAGTTGGTCGAGCGCACCGGCCGTGCTCCCGACGCCTTGGTCAACCTCACGAACGATGCCTGGTTCTGGGGCTCGAGCGAACTCGACATGCACCTGGCCTGCGGGGTATTTCGCGCGGTCGAAACTCGCACCCCGCTGTTGATCGCCGCCAATGGCGGTTTGTCGGCCCATGTCGATTCCTGGGGAAAAATTATTTCCGTGAGCCAGCGACAACACCCCGAGTATCTCACGGCGGATTTGAATATCCCCCGCCGCAAGGGAAAGTATCCCAGTCCGTATGTCGCGTCTGGCGATTGGTTCGTGGGCCTCTGTGTGCTATGCTGCTTGGTTTTAGCAATTACCGCCGTAACAGAAAGAATGACGAATGTCGAAATACCCAATGACGAATCAATGACCAAGCACGAATGACTAAAGTGCTCGATGCTTCGACATTCGGAATTAGTCATTCCTTAGTGCTTGGGTATTTCGTCCTTCGTCATTGGGTCCTTCGTCATTTCCCACCTCCCCCATGGCCATCGTTCTTCAACTTCAAAACGCTTTCAAACGCTACGGGCACCAACAATTGCTCGCAGGCACCAGCTGCGCGCTCCCCGACGACCAAAAAGTCGGGCTCATTGGTCGCAACGGTGCCGGTAAAAGTACCCTTTGCCGGGTTCTGCTGGGAGAGGAGGAACTCGACGCGGGCGAGGTGGTCCGGAGTCGGAAGTTGCGGTTGGGTTACCTGCGACAGCACGATCCTTTTCTGGAAGGCGAAACTGTAATCGCCTTCCTCGAACGCGACAGTGGCCAACCCGAATGGCGCTGTGGCGAAGTCGCCTGGCAGTTCCAAATTCCCGATGCCATGCTCGACCGGCCCGTGCGAGAGCTCTCGGGGGGCTGGCAAACTCGCGTGAAGCTCGCCGCACTGCTGCTTAATGATCCCAATCTCCTGATCCTCGACGAACCTACGAACTTTCTCGATCTGCGAACGCAGATGTTGTTAGAGGAATTCTTGCGAAGTTTTCCGGCTGGGTGTCTGGTAGTTTCGCACGATCGTTCGTTTCTCAAGCGGACCTGCACGCAAACCCTCGAAATCTCGCGGGGCGAACTAACCTTGTTTCCCGGCGATGTGGATACTTTCCTGCTCAACCTTGCCGAGCGACGTGACCACGACCAGCGAGTCAATGCCTCGACGCTTACCAAGCGCAAGCAACTCGAAACCTTCATCAACAAAAACCGGGCCAATGCCAATACCGCCAGCCAAGCCCGCAGCAAAGCCAAGCAGCTCGAACGCTTGGAATTGATCGAAGTGCAGGGGGATGAAGCAGCGGTAAGGTTTAGTTTTCCCGGGGGGGAATTACGCCAAGGAACTGCCCTGCGAACCGAGCAAATGACCATCGGTTATCCCGATAACCAGGTCGCCAGCCAAGTGCAGTTGGAAATCGAACATGGGACCCGGGTGGGGGTCGTCGGCGACAACGGGCAAGGCAAGACCACGTTTCTCCGCACGGTCTGCGGTTCCCTGGAACCCCTGGCGGGCACGCTCAAATGGGGATTCGGTTGCCAAGTAGGGATTTATGCCCAGCATGTCTATACCTCGCTCCCCGAGGATTATACGGTCGAGGATTATTTGAATCGCCAAGCGGCCCCCGGCACGGTAATCCAGCAAATCAAGAACGTGGCGGGAAGTTTTTTGTTTAGTGGTGAATTGATCGAGAAAAAAATCAAAGTTCTGAGCGGCGGCGAACGTGCCCGACTCGTTCTCGCGGGGCTGCTCCTGCAGCAACACAATGTGTTGGTGCTCGACGAACCGGGAAACCACCTCGACGTCGAAACCGTCGAAGCCCTGGCCGATGCCCTGTGCCAGTATCGTGGGACCGTGATTTTCACCAGTCACGACCGTTACTTCATGCAGCGGGTTGCGACGGCTGTGATCGAAGTCCGCGACGGCCGCGTGGCCAGTTACCCCGCCAGTTATGAGGACTATGTCTATCGCGTCCAACGCGAACTGGAAGTGGGGCTGCGTGCCGAACACACCGTTCGAGGAACCCCGCCGGTGGGCGTCAAGGATGCCCCGCGCAAGCCAGGAGGCAAAGAAGAACGCGAACTGCAAAAGCAACTCCGCACCGTGGAGCGCAAAATTGCCAAACTCGACCAAGACAAAAAGACCCTGCAAGAATCACTCTCGACACTCACGACCATGGCCGATGCCCAAGCCGCGCACACACAACTCGCCACAATCGCCACCGAACTTGCTAAGTTGGAAGAAGAGTGGCTGGCAATTTCCAGCGATCTCGATGGTTAGAAGATAGGTGGGTTGCCGGAACTGCGGGGTACCTTGTTCCGGCCTACCAGCTCGCGCCTCGTAACCTCCGAAACTACACATCCGCCAGTCGTCCGGTGGAATCGCCGAATCGCTCCAGGCTATTCACCCCCATGCGGTCGGCTAGCGTGAGAAAGAGATTGCAGAGAGGCTGCGAGCCGTGCTGCACATACCGGCCGGTAGACAAAGTCCCCCCGCCGTGCCCCGCCAGGATAATCGGAAGATTGGAGTGTGTATGCCGGTTTCCGTCGGCGTTGCCGCTCCCGTACACGATCATCGAATTGTGCAGGATAGAATTTCCGTCGACATCTGGGGTCGCTTCGAGTCGCTTCAGGAAACTGGCAAATTGCTGGACATACCAGCGGTCGATCTGTGCCACCTTCTCGATGCGTGCGGGATCGTTGAGGTGATGACTTAGGTCGTGATGCCCCTGGTAAATGCCGATAGATCGGAAGAGCACACGTCTGAACTCCAGTCACGATAGACAATC
>CALMBE010000628.1 GCA_937860165.1 uncultured Planctomycetaceae bacterium | reverse complement strand
TCCCTGAGCGAAAAGAGAGCAAGTTGAACCACGACGACACGACGGGCACGACGAAGAAGGGACTATGGGACCGTGAATTTCTTCTGCATTTTACTTACGACCTACGACTAACGACTGACACCTTTCCCCAATTCGTGTCCGTCGTGTCGATGTGGTAAAATTATCCCAGCGCCATAGTACAAAAAAGGAACGTATCTTTGCCACTTCGCTCTCGCTTCCGCCGCTTCCTGCTCTACGCGCTCGCCCTGGCCATCCTGGCGGCGATCGCCTACGGACTGGTCCCCGAGCCAATCGAAGTCGACCTGGCTGAGGCAGAGCGCGGCGCCCGCGCGCAAAATCCGGGGGCGAGCAGCGGGTCAATGTAATTGTTCGACTGCTCGATCCCCCGGCGGAACGAAAAAAACTGGGAGACGGATTCCGGGGCGAGGCCCGGATTGTCGTGGCCGAGGCGCGGGACGTATTGAAAATTCCCACCAGCGCCCTGTTTCGCGTCGGCGACGATTGGGCCGTCTTTCGAGCCGAAGCCGACACCGCCCGACAGCAAATTGTCGAAGTGGGAATGGAAAATGGTCTCGACGCCGAAATTCTCAAGGGTCTGAACCCAGGCGACCGCGTCATCATGCACCCCGTCGACGACGTCGTCGACGGCACCCGAATTCACCAACGCAACTGATCTAGCGGACGATTGTCACCTCCGGACTGGTCGCTTAAGCGACCAGTCCATTCGGGGCAACCCGCGTTGACAATCCGCCCCATGCGTTCGATGATGGCAAGCGTTCCAGCTCCCCAGTTCGCGTGCCGAAAAAGGTCCCAGTCATGGCAGAAAACTCCAAACCCCTGGTAGGTGTCATCATGGGGAGCCGCAGCGACTGGGAAACGATGCGTGCCACCGCGGAAATGTTGACCACGTTTGGCGTGCCGCACGAGTGCCAAATCGTGTCGGCCCATCGTACCCCCGAGTGGATGGTAGAATACGCGCAGCAAGCCGAGGGAAGGGGACTAGAAGTCATCGTCGCCGGGGCAGGAGGAGCGGCTCACTTGCCGGGAATGGTTGCCGCGCTCACGGTGCTTCCCGTGCTGGGAGTGCCGGTCGAAAGCCGCGCCCTGCAGGGTTTAGATTCGCTGCTGTCGATCGTGCAAATGCCCGGGGGGGTGCCCGTCGGAACACTCGCGATCGGCTCCGCCGGAGCGAAAAATGCCGCCCTCCTGGCCATCCGAATCCTAGCCACCGGCCGCCCCGAACTCCGCGCAAAACTCCACGAATACCACCAAAAACAAACCACCGAAATCCGCCAAGACAAACTGCCCTAGTTTTGTCAGGCGAGCCGGAGGACGTTAGTCCCCGGAGGGCGGAGCGCTAAACCGCAAGCGGCTGGAAGCGCACGCTTCACTAACAACTAACGACTTACACCTACTTGATTCCGCACTCCGTATTCCGCATTTGCCACCTCCCTCCCATGTTCAACTCCTCGCCAATCTTGCCCGGCGCAACCCTGGGAGTCCTTGGAAGCGGACAATTGGGCCGCTTGTTCGTGCAGGCCGCCACGCGACTCGGATATCGAGTGCATGTTTTCTCGCAGAGCTCAAAAAGTCCTGCCGGACAGGTCGCCCATTTCGAGATGATTGCCGACTACACCGACATTGCTGCCCTGACGGCCTTCGGTCGATCGGTTGATATCGTGACGCTCGAATTTGAAAACATCCCCGTCACGGCCCTCGAAACACTCCAGAAAATCGTCCCGGTCCGCCCCGGTCCGACACTCCTCCGCATCACGCAAAACCGTGTGCGGGAAAAGCGATTCCTCCAGCAACTCGACATTCCCTGTGCCCCGTTTGCCGAGGTGAATTCCAGCGACGACCTCCACCACGGAGTCGCCCAGCTTGGTCTCCCCTGCGTGCTGAAAACTGCCGACTCGGGCTACGACGGCAAAGGTCAAGCCTTGCTTCGCACCGCGGAAGACGAACTCGCCGCTTGGCAAAAAGTCGACCAGCAACCATCTGTCCTCGAAGCATGGGTTGATTATCAGCAGGAGTTTTCGATCCTGGTCGCGCGTTCCACGGAGGGTGAAATCGTCACCTGCGGACCGATTGCCAACGACCACGCCAATCACATCCTCGACGTGTCCAGGTTTCCTGCACACGATTTGGATGCGGTGACCTCTCCAGCCGAAAGGTACGCCCGACAGATCGCCGAGCACCTGGAACTTGTCGGTATCGCGTGCGTGGAAATGTTTCTCGCGCGGGACGGTTCTCTGCTGGTCAATGAAATCGCCCCGCGTCCGCACAACTCGGGTCACCTCACGATCGAGGCGTGCCCCACTTCGCAATTCGAGCAACAAGTGCGTGCCATCTGCGGCCTCGCTCTAGGGTCGATGCAACCCACCACTCCAGCGGCAATGGTGAATCTCTTGGGCGACCTGTGGTACTCGGGGGAACCCAACTGGCAGGTGGTTGAAGCCTTCCCGGAAGCCTATCTGCATTTGTACGGCAAGACCGAACCCAAGACCGGCCGCAAGATGGGGCACCTCACCGTGTTGGCGGAATCTGCCGAGCTAGCAGCCCAAGCCGCCCGCAAACTTCGCGAAAAACTCCCCAGCGGCCCCCAAACAAACGATTCTTAGCGAATTTTCTCAATCAAGTGTGTGGTACCTCACTTTCCTTTGGAAATGACCAGCCATATACTGCAAGTGTCCACTTCGCAGGCAAGCCTGAGAGCGGCCTGCGAGCTTTCGCACATTCTGGTCCCACCCTCGTTTATTTGGAGTTGAAGACTATGACCAAGTTGCTGTCCTTATTGTTTTTGGGTTGCTTGACCGTTGCTGTCATGACCAACCGACTGGATCTCAATCTGCTCGCCGATGATACCCTCGCCCACTGCGGTAAGTGCGGCGAAGGCGATAAGGAAGAAGATCAAGAGCACGAAGGCGATGAAGATACCTTCGTATAACCCTTCGCTCCGGTATCTCGAAAATTATTTAGGACTGGTCGCTTAAGCGACCAGTCCTTTTTTGTGCCTAGAACAGACATCACTCGCCTGTTCCGATTTGTCAGTCTTTCGGTTCCAGAGTTCCAAGAATAGAACACGGATAAACACGGATTGGGCGGATGCTCGCGGATCAAGAGGGAGAGTATTGAAACCTCGAACCATCACAACGATCCGTGAAAATCCGTTCGATCCGCGTTCATCCGTGGCCCGTTCTTCTATTGGAGCAGACACCACTCGCCTGTTCCGAATTGTCAACTGTTTGGAAACACAAGCGTGGAGATCGCCGCAGTTCGCTGTGAACAACCAGTCTCTCAGATGGACCACATTGAGTCGAGCCCCGCTGCGGAGCGTTCCAACATATCTGCCAGCGTGATCGCGGCCACGCGTTCCCGCCGGACTGCGGCGATCTCTGCACACACGTCCATCAGAATTGGCGACAAGGGTGAGTTATTCGCAGCGCAAGTGGAGGGGGATCCGCTTCCTTCAAACACATCCAGCACTTCCGCCAGCGAAATCTCCTGAGGGGCACGGCTCAGTTGATAACCTCCCGCCGCTCCGCGAATACTAAGCACCAGCCCAGTTCGCTTGAGCTCCTGAAAAATCTGCACCAAAAACGGCAGGGGAATCCCGTGCCGTGTGGCGATGCGACGAACCTGCACAGGCTCTCCCGCGGCATGATGTTGGGCCAACTCCAACATCGCTAGACAAGCGTATTCGGTTTTCGCACTGAGAATCATGTTTAGGTCGAGAGTCTAGGGCTGAGAGTCGAGAGCCAGCAGGGGAGAGCTAAGAGCTAAGAGCTAAGAGCTAAGAGCTAAGAGCTAAAAGCTAAAAGTCGAGAGTCGAGAGCCAGAAGAATTGCGGCCCTCGACTTTTCCTTTCTGGCTCTCGACTCTAAGCTCTCGACTCTCGACTTGAATATGGCTCTTGACTCTCGACTCTCCGCTCTCGACCCTTCAGATTCCGCTTCCGTCGGCTTCTTTGATGGTATGCAATCCGCACTCGGTTTTGCCCGTGCCGCTCCAACGACCGGCGCGTTCATCGCTTTCACCTTCCACCACCGCCCGTGTGCAAGGCCAGCAGCCGATGCTCGGGTAGCCTTGGTCGTGCAGCGGATTGTAAGGGACATTCTCATCGAGAATGCGCTTCCAAATATCTTTCTTGGTCCAGTTGGCCAGCGGACTGACCTTCACGAGATTGAATTTCTTATCCCAACCAACAATGGCTGCTTGCGAGCGATCGGTGCTCTGGTCGCGCCGGATACCGCTCATCCAAGCATGTTTCCCTTGGGCCGCTTGTTGCAGGACCTTGATCTTCCGGTCGAAGCAGCACTGATTGGGATCCACCTTGTACAGCGGACCACCGTGCGCTGCTTCGTACTCGGGAACGGAAAGCTCAGGTTGCAACAATTCCACTTCGATGCCGTACCGCTCGGCGATACGATCGCGCAAATCGAGTGTCTGCTGGAACTGGTAGCCGGTATCTAAATTAAACACATAAGTGTCCGGTGCCACCTTGGCGAG
>CALMBE010000627.1 GCA_937860165.1 uncultured Planctomycetaceae bacterium | reverse complement strand
CACGCCGCCTAAAAATTCCTGGAACACAACTATTGACAATAGCTCTGCGCTCTCGGATGGGATCGTAACCCCTTCTCTCCGCTTACTGCCGTTTCTTGGCGGAGCGAATCAGCACGTTCCTAGCCCATTTCTACCATAATGTCCGGTGATTTGCTTACCCGCACGTTCCACATGTCGGCGGCAATATGTCGAATTCGTGTGCTTCTAGGGGACTGTATCCTAGTGCCTTTGCCAACTAGAATCGAGGATCCTCTTCCCTCGAGCATTTTTGGTTCCAAGCACTCCCGATGCCTGAACTTTCCAACTATCCGAAAGTTGCTCAATTGCGCACGGTGGAGGAATTGCGCGAACGATTCGACCAGTTGGGAATCGACCTGCCAATCGACGATGCGATTCTCACTGCCGAGGCTGGGTCACCGCTGGCCGAGGCAATCGACGTCGGCGGGTTTCGAGTGGGCAATCGCTGGTGCATCCACCCGATGGAAGGTTGGGACGCGAATCCCGATGGCAGCCCCAGCGAGTACACCCTCCGCCGCTGGCGACGCTTCGGTGAAAGTGGTGCAAAATTAATCTGGGGAGGGGAAGCGGCTGCCGTGCGGCCCGACGGGAGGGCCAATCCCAATCAAACCCTGGCCACGGCCAGTAACCGTGCCGGGTTGGCCGCGCTCTTGGATGAAGTCCGCGCGGGGCACCAAGAGCGGTGCGGAACACTCGACGGTTTGCTCGTGGGTCTGCAGCTCACCCACTCGGGCCGTTTCTGCAAACCGCACGACAAGAAAAAATTCGAGCCGCGCATCGCCTATCACCACCCGCTGCTCGATGAAAAGTACGGCCTCGATCCGGCGGACGCCACGATCGTGTGGACCGACAGCGAGTTGGAAGGTTTGATCGACGACTATGTCGCCGCCGCGCGGTTGGCCCAAGAGGTGGGATATCAGTTCGTCGACATCAAGGCGTGTCACGGTTATTTGCTGCACGAGTTTTTGAGCGCTCGCCGTCGACCTGGTCGATTCGGCGGCGATCTGACGGGACGGACCCGATTGCTCTTAGATATCATTCGGAGGGTGCGGGGCGAACTTCCGGGGCTGCTTATCGGCGTGCGACTGAGCGTGTTTGATCTGGTGCCCTACAAGACCAGCCGCGAAGTGGGCCAGCCCATGGATTTTTCGCGTTTCCTGCCCTACGACTGCGGATTCGGCGTCGACCGTGAAAACCCACTTGCTTACGACCTTGCAGAACCCTTGGAATTGATTCGCATGTTGGTCTCCGCAGGTGTGGCGACGATCAATCTCAGTTGTGGGAGCCCTTATTACAATCCCCATATCCAGCGCCCGGCGATCTTCCCACCGAGCGATGGTTACCTGCCTCCCGAGGATCCGCTGGTGGGTGTCTGGCGGCAACTCGATGTCGTGCGGCAATGCAAACAGGCCGCGGGAGACGTGCCGCTCGTGGGGACGGGGTATTCCTATCTGCAAGATTACTTGCCCCATGTCGCGCAGGCCGTGGTCCGCGCGGGGTGGGTCGACATCGTCGGCCTGGGCCGCATGGTGCTCAGTTATCCCGAGCTACCACACGACGTACTCACCCAAGGAAAACTAACCCGTAAACTGGTTTGCCGCACGTTCAGTGATTGCACCACGGCCCCCCGCAACGGACTGATTTCGGGTTGTTACCCGCTCGATGAATTTTATAAACGGCTCCCCGAGCGCGCGCAATTGATCGAGTTTCTTGATGCGTTG
>CALMBE010000626.1 GCA_937860165.1 uncultured Planctomycetaceae bacterium | reverse complement strand
GTGATAAAACCATCTTGAACGTAGGGGGTGAACACGTCCCGTTCCATCTGGCAACCATCGTGAATGCGGCCCATGAGGGGACTCTCGGGCGACTCGACATGGATTTTTCCGACCGCAGTCGCATAGGTGCTGCGATCCTGCACGTTGGGACCCTGCAAGGCAGCGAAAGCCAGTTGTCCACCGACGAGACTCTTACCGTTGATGGCACTCACTTCGCAATCGAGTTTATCGCCGATTCGCGCCCCGGTAGCAGGAACCCGAGCGGTAACCCACACGAGCGAAACATTCTTGAGTTTCTTGAGCTCCTCGAATGTCGCAGTGCCTGGAACTCCTTGCTGGGGAATGGGACTGCCCATGATTTCCAACGCCCGAGCCAAGGCCCGCATTGTTTGGGGATCGTTTGCTTCACCCGTGCCATTGAGACCCACGACCAGGCCCAAGCCGCGGATCACATTTTCTTCTTGCCCCTTGATGCGGCAGATATTGCCGAGTGTGCTACGACCGAATGCCGATTCTATGGCAACATTTAGAAACAACACCATCGTTCCAAGTAGCGTTAATCTCGACAAAAGTTGTAAGTGGCGAATCATAGTGAACTCGATAGCTTCGAATGTGGTCGTTAGTGATTACTCAGCTTTTTGGGCCCAGGGCCAATCAGTTTTTCAAGATGAGGGGTGCCATGGCCACGGCGGTACTCCGATGTGGCCATGTTTGCTCGGAGATTCTCATGCCCACACTGGGGTACCAGCGTGGGCATGGCACCCTAAAGTGAAATACTGATCGTCCCTGTAGCCCCTCCCTGCTAGGGAGGGGGATTTTGAATTTGTGACTAAAATGGTTTGTGCTTGTCGTACCAACGGGCGAGCCAGCCGCGGGCATAACCATCGCGAACTTGGCCCAATTCTTCTTTGTCGACGTTGAAATCATAGATGGCATCGCTGCTTACTGTCCGATCCGGCTGGATCGATTCACGTCGCACGACGCCGGTGAGCGATACCCGCCAATGCTCTTCATTGTTGTGAATATTCTGATGGGCTTCGATGACGAGATTGCCATTGGGCTGAATATCGACAATCTCGGCAGCAATCCGGAAGGTCAACGAATCGCGGAGTTCCACGTCGGATTGGGCTCGGTATTGGCTGTTGAGCGTGCCTGAGATTTTGGGATCGCCATCTGCTTGTGGAGCTGGTTTTAGGTCCCCGTTTCGCAAGCGAATCCAGTCAGCCAACACTGCCGTGAGGCTCTGCGTCTTACGGCTTTGGGCGTCCCCTTCACTCAGGAACCGAGAGTTGAAATTCACAACCACCGTAATGATGTCGTGCTTCTGCAATTGCCGCGGCATGGCCTCGGGAGGAAGCTGCTGAAACAAGAAGGAACTTGTTTCCATTGTGGGGCCAGCCGTTCCTGGAACTGGTCGCAGAAAGAGGCTTCCCTCCTGGGAATGGGCAGTCGCGCTTACCAACGGCGATATCGCCAGGAAGATTGCCGTGCATCGAATTGGGAAGTTTGTTGATCGCATCTCGAACATCCACGTCACTTGTGATTGCGCTTCTAACGTAGCTGGACTGGTTGGGGATTGCTGGAGGCGGCAACATCTGCTGCCGTAGCTCCCGTGGGAAGTACTTCTAATTGTTTCCAACCTGAAACTCGGGCGGCAAATCGTTCCTTACTATCGAGTGTTTCCACCTGCACCAATTCCCCCATTGAGCCATCTTGCTTGACGACTGCATAGGTACTCACGCTGATACCACCGGTCCGGGCAAATACTTTGACAGTCTCGCCACGTTGAACTTGCAGGGGGGCCCGAACCTGATTGGTTTGCACGAGTGTCTCGGCCTCGATATGTCGCAGGGCTTCCTTACCGATCACTTGGTCCAAATTCACGGCAACATTCTGAGGCAACGAGCCCGTCCGCTCTTGCACTTCCACGTCGGCGGCACCCAGATAATCACCCGCCTCAACCCTCCGGACGGCGACAACTACTCGGTGCAGTTGTTCGACTCGCGTGGCAACGTACACGCTTTGCTCGGAGGACTCTGATCGAATCTCGAATCGCTGATAGCCAGTCCAAGGGTTTTTCCCGCCCCAGGCTGTCAAATTGTCAACCGAGGAATTTAGTTTGCGGCAATCTTGAGCATCGAGAGTGGCTTCAACACTCCACAGGGCATGACCAGTTTCTTCGAGCAAGTGCTGTTGAATTGCAGCGATCACGGCAGCTTCGATTTCTCGGGTCGAAACGGGAGTGATTCTTGAATTTTCAGTCGATATTGCTTTTTCCCTGACTTTGCCGATCTTTACTACTGCGGAGCCACCGAGGGTGAGGGAATCCACTTCGATCCCCCGGCTGACCAACAGTTCGCGGACTTCGTTTTGCGATAGGAATTCCTCGGTCGCTGGTGCTGGGGCAGCCATCAAAGGGGTCGTGACTAAATTGTCCATCTCACTAGTCGACTCCGCGCTGATGTCGGCAATATCGCCCAAATAGACTATCGAGCCTTGGTGCGTAGCTTGTTCCCGAAGCAAGACACTCGCGGCTAGTGCCGAAGTACAACTTGTCAGAGATACCCAAGCGAAGATTAGTTTTGCGATTTTCATTTCAGTACAAGTCTTTCGAGACTAGTTCTTCAGCGATAATTCCAAGTAAATTAGCCACGGATTAAACACAGATTTAACACTGATTGTCAGTGCAAAAGAACTTTTCTCAGTTGTCACTTCGTTTACTATTCCCCGCGGCGAAATCACTTCCAATTATCCGTGTTTAATCCGTGACTTTCCGTGGCTCTTTCCTCTCTTTACCAATCTACTTAGCGCACTAAGACTAGAACCGGCGGAGATTGGCGGCGACTTGCATGATCTGATCGCCGGCTTGCACGACTTGAGAATTCAACTCAAACGCCCGCTGCGTGGTGATCAAATCGATGAGCTCTTGCACGGGCTCGACGTTGCTTGCTTCGAGTGCTCCCTGTCGGAGATAACCGATCCCGGGGTTCCCCGGATTGTCATCCTGCGGCGCACCCGAGGCATCGGTTTCTTGAAACAAGTTGTCGCCCAGTTTCAACAGACCATCGGGATTCACGAAAGTGGTGAGGGTCAATTGCCCGGCAGTGGTCAGCGTGGTCTGGTCTGAAGTTCGGTAACTCACTTCGCCATTGGAGGCGACTACGACTTCTACAGCATCCTGAGGTACGGTCACCTGCGGGTCGAGGACCCAACCTTGCGTGGCCGACCCCAGGACCAATTGGCCATTGGCATTGATGCCGAAGTTACCCGCTCGCGAATAGAAACTTCCATTGCCGGTGGTAACTTTGAAAAATCCTTCCCCTTCAATCGCCAGGTCGAGGGGGTTGTTGGTGATTTGCATGGCCCCTTGACCGTGATTGGTTTGGGTGCTCGACACGCGTGTTCCCAAACCGACTTCGATACCGGTCGAGGTTCGATTGCCGTCTGCGTCTAAGGCCCCCGGCATGCGATATTGCCGATAGAACAGGTCCTCGAAGTTGGCCCGATCCTTCTTGAAACCCGTCGTGTTGATGTTCGCCATATTATTGGCGATCACGTCGAGCTTGGTTTCGAGGGCTTCCATCCCCGTGGCGGCGGTGTAAAGGGTTTGTACTGACATGTTTCATTCCCTAACTTAAAAAAGAACTTAGCTGGTTAAGACGCGACTCAAGAGTGCGCCGACCATCGTGTCTTGGTGTTGAATGAGCTGGGTGTTCGCCTCGAAGGCCCGAGTGGTTTCGATCATGGCATTCATTTCGCGGATCGAGCTCACCCCCGATTGTTCGAGGTAACCCTGCCGAATGTCGCGGAGCTCTTGCGGCACGGGAGTCGTGGGTCCGAGGGACTTGAAGGCGTTGTTGCCGACTTTGACCAAATCGCCGAGTGACTCCGGCTTTGCTAAACCGATGGGGATTACTTGCCCGTCTTGATTGATATTTCCCCCTGCGAGGAATTCCCAAGTAGCTTCGGGATCGAGTGTGACCGGAGTGCCGCTGTTGTCGAGCACGGCAAACCGCCCTTCCTGAGAGAGCAAGTTGCCTGCGGCGTCGACTTCAAAATTCCCCGCGCGGGTCAGCAGTTCCTGCCCACTGGAATCTCGCAGGCGGAAAAACCCGTCGCCATTGACCGCAAAGTCGGTATTGATGCCCGTTTGACGAAAAGTTGATTTGGAAAAATCGGTGTCGACTTCGTTGAGCTTTACGCCGCCGCCGACATCGTTGATCGATTTGCTGCCGGGGTAGTCTTTCCCTTGCTGAATCGCTTCGGCAAACCGGGCTTGAAACGTGGGGACATCCCGCTTGAACCCGGGGGTCTCGACGTTTGCCAGATTGTTGGCAATGAACTCAAGCCGCTTGGCTTGGACATTGGCCCCTTCTGCTGAGAGATATAAACCGTACATGGCTTGGAGGTGACTACAGGTGTGCCCCCCTGCTGTCTCTCAGCCAACCAAGCAGTTCACGTGCCGGAATCTAGCAAGGCGACGAATAGGAATAAGAAATGCCGTATTCGCCTGGAAAATTGTATTGAACCCACAGTCCCACCGGGGCTCGAATTCAGCATCTCAAACACGCTAGCGGCGAAAGCTGCCGAACAAAGAATGCACATCAGGCAAGAATTGCTGATAGCTGCCTGATTCGCCGGACCAGGGGAAGTTGTCTACCACTAAGACACGGCTCAAGAATAACTTCCGCATTTCAAGGCTGGCTGCCTTTGGTCTGTACAC